>JARRMA010000337.1:0-2832 GCA_037386505.1 Candidatus Bathyarchaeota archaeon | reverse complement strand
TATGTCATCCAAAATGGACGATTATTTTGAATATTTTACCAATCTTCTTCGTCTTCTTCGTCATCTTCCCAATCCCATTCTTCTTCTTCAAACATCATATTTTTCCACCTCCGAAACAATATCTTGAAATAGGCTCTATGTAAAAATCAAATAAGATTTTTGTTTTGAAAATAATGATTAATAATCGGTTATTTTTGAGTATTAAGCAAAAATTATGTATATTATGTTAAAAGGACTTATATTCACATTTTAAATATTAAAAAAATCTATTTTTTGCTTTAAATTAGGCTTAAACTGTAGATTTAGCCTTTTAGACTGAATTACTTTTGAATTTAGGATTTAATGTGTAAATTAATAGTTTTTTCATTAACTTACATCTAAAATGTTGCGACCTTCTATCAGAAAATTATGTGCCTTTGAATAACATTCTTTGGATGTTATTAACCCTTTGAGGATTGGGATTTTGATTTCGTATAAATATATTGAAGTATTTTTTTGTCAGCTTTCTAACTTTGTGTTCATTTCCTTCATATTTAATATGTAAAATTTCATGAATCAAAGCTGCCATTGCTCTACTTTTTATATACACTTTAACTCTCTCTTTTTTGTGATTTTGTAATTTTTTCCTAAGGAATCTTTTTCTCTTTGGAAAAATTCGGATAATTCCACTGCTGTTGCATCTTCCAGCAATAGACTTTCCATTACTTTTTATAAATGGTAAAACTCTAATTTGAATATCTTTAACCGACTTCTCTATTTGCTCTTTCTTAATTAACCATTTTAAAAAATTTTGGAATATAGGTTGTCTTAGAGATTTTGAAACTGTGAATGCATATTTTGTATAAAATGATCGATGATTCTCCGAACAGTTCTCAAATTTATTTTGATTTTTAACTACCCTAATCTTATTTGCTAGTTTTATTTTTTCCATTTCTATCAAAGCGCCATGATGCAAATTCTCAGAAAGCTAGAAAGGTTAGAATCCTTGACAGCTTCAGGTTTTTTGACATAATATAGTTTTTATTAAATTTAAATAATCCTCAAGAAGAATCTATATTTTATTCTTGAAAATCGATCACGTATTATACTTATATCTTCTTTATTTTTAGACTTAAAATAAAGTTTTTTACATGAATTAACGATCTCATTAACCTCTTTTTCAATATGTTCTCTTGTTTCAATAATTAATCTTTCAACAGCGCTTCTGTTTATAATTACAACTCTTGAAAGAATCTTTACATCACCTTTTATGGATTTAATAAAGTTAACAAATCTTAAGGCATCAACAAGTTTCTTTTCCTTTTCAAATAAGGAATGTTTTTGAGGAAAAGCATACACCGAACGTCTTAATCTTATGCATGGTGCTCTTCTGAGAAAATTCTTTACTTTTTCTCTATTCGCTCCTTTAGGAAGTGCAAAAAATACAACTACTAAACTTCCAAATCCAGAGAATTTTTTCTTTTTCGCTAATTGAGGTTTTTTTATTGATCTTAGGCGCTTAAGAAATATTGGTTGATTATTTTCAAGCAATTTACTTACTTGATAAATTTTCTGAGGATCTACTTTCCAGAATGCCTTATGTAACTGTTGGCATCCAAGTTCCTTTAACCGAATAGGAATATTACTTCTACTTTTGGATTCGATTGATGCTCTATAAACTACATAAATCCCCATTATTCTCTTAGCTCTTTTAATTTTGAGTTTTCATCTTTTGTAGTTGCAGCTGATAAATTAATCAGATTAACTTAAACTATTCTAAAATCTGATTCGAATTTTCCTGTTTATTTATCAATTTACTCTTTCTTTCATGTCCAAAAGTCTTAATCTGTCGTTCTCTTTTTATTGCTTCGCTTAGATTTTCGAATTTTTCGACATAAACTAATTTTTCTGGTTTGTGGATTCGTGTATATCTAGCTCCATGCCCATTTATGTGTAATTTAAACCTTTTTTTGGTATTTTTTGTGTGCCCTGTATAGTAACTGCCATCGTTGCATCTTAGAATGTAAACATAATATTGCATCGATAATCCTCAAGAGTAACCAATTAATCATCCTCACTTTAAAATATGCATTTTTTCTAAAATGGTAAATAATGTAATCTGCAGTTATATGTTAAAAATAAATAATATCTTTGAAATGGTTAATTTGAAAGTGTTTTGATTTGTAATATTAAAAATTGAACTTCTAAGTAAATTGAAAACTTAAAAGCCAGTTCTGTTTCTGATTGGAGGTGTGAGGTTAACTAATTTGTCAACTGTTGTGATAGATGTTTCCGAATTAAGAAGCTTTGATGGAGAAAGTGTAAAATCTGAAAAGAAGCCTCTAGGTCTTGCTTACGTACGCTTCTCCGAAATTTTCTGCATCATGAAGCTTTGAAAGAAGATTTTAGAGTTATATCTGGTGGGGAAAAAACTTTCATAATGAAAGAGAGAAAAGAATATTCTGAATAATCTTGATTATAAATATTGTTTTTTACTTCATAAGTCTTATCCGAAATTAACATTCAGATTACACTCTAGTGATATTCGTTGGAGTGTAGCTCAAATTGAGAGAATCGAGGCGAAAACCCTCTTTAACTAAATGCAAAGTTTGCAAAGAAGCAATTATTTCATCACGAATATATTGTGAAAGGCTAAGAGAATATGTAGATGATCTTGTCTATTGTCCTTATTTTATCCCAAAAGAGATGGTCAAATTACAGACTTTTCATTAAATAAATAATATTTATTTTCTTTTCAGTTTTTTGCTATTTTTCCTTTTATGATCGACTTATTTTTAAGATTTTGATTTTGCCTCAAGATTTATTAATTTAGTGAAAAAAATACTCTCGGTT
>JARRMA010000336.1:1447-2846 GCA_037386505.1 Candidatus Bathyarchaeota archaeon | reverse complement strand
ATCGTCTTGTTGAAGATTTGGATGTTGATGTAGTTTTTGTTGTTACTCAACCAATGGATTCAAATTTTGTCAAAGAGATTATTGCTAGAATAAGGAATCAAAACCATATTAAAATTATTGGAAGTAATTGGGAATACACAAATCATGAACTAATGGGTATTCTAGGCGAGATGGAATTATTTATTGGAATGCGATATCATTCCTTAGTTTTGTCTTCTGCTATGAATGTTCCAATTGTTGGAATTGTTTACACCCCTAAGGTAAAAAGTTTGTTAAAACAAATTGGTCAAAGTAAAAGAGTTATAGAAATGCAAGATTTTGATGAAGAAAAACTTTACAGTTTAGCAAAAAACACTTGGAAAAATAGAGTTCAAATAAAAAAAGAAATCATGCCTAAAATGGAAGAACTTAAGGCTAAAGCTCTTCAAAGTTTTATTACCTTATTAAACCAAAAACCACGTTGATATTAGCTTAGGGGAAACACTAAATGAATGAAGATTCTGAAAATATTTCAGGTCTTAATCAATATAAAGATAGGATTGTAGGAAGTAATAGACTTTCGAATTTGATCAAATATGAATTGATTATTTCATTTTTAGGTCAAATGCCTGGTGGAACTGGAATTTTACTGAGAAAAAAATTGTATAAGAGTCTGTTTAAGGAAATGGGAAAAAATGTAACCATTGGTAGAGGAGTTACGATTAGACGTCCCTCAAGAATTTCAATAGGTGAAAATTCTTTGATAGATAATTTATGTGTTCTAGATTCAAAAACGTCCCGAGAAGATGGTATAAAAATTGGAAAAAAGTGTACTATTTTGTATAATACAAGAATTTCTAGCGGTTATGAAGGATATGTTTCCATCGGAGATTTTGCAAATATAAATCCATATTGTCTATTAGGAGGATCTGGTGGATTAAAAATAGGTAAAAATGTTTTGATTGGGGGTTTCACTTCGATTAATGCGGTAAATCATGTTTTTGAACGTAGAGATAAGCCAATCAAGGAACAAGGAATTACCGGGAAGGGCATAATAATAGAAGATGATGTATGGTTAGGTGCTGGTGTAAGAGTTCTAGATGGAGTAACAATTTCAGAAGGAGCAGTAATAGGAGCTGGAGCAGTTGTTACAAAAAACATAGATAGTTATGCAATTGCCGTAGGTGTGCCTGCTAAGGTTATAAGATATCGGGAATAATAATGAAAATCTAAAAAATAGATTTTCTAATTTTTTATTGAATAATGATTTTAAAAAGGATTAAACTTCTAATTTTTAATTAATGGCGAATCACAAATGGCTCCAAAGAAGTTATTAAAAGTAATAGAGAACAATTTGTGTACTCGCTGTGGAACTTGTGTAGGTATATGTCCTCATGAATGTCTTTCCTTTGATGATAAT
>JARRMA010000336.1:0-1368 GCA_037386505.1 Candidatus Bathyarchaeota archaeon | reverse complement strand
TTCAAGTCACAAATCCTATGGGAACATTTCAGAAAATATTTGTAGGTTACGCGAAAGATAAGAAGATTAGAGAAAACGCAAGCAGTGGAGGTGTAATAACTCAATTGCTTGCTTATCTTGTTGAGGCAAAAGAAATAGATGGAGCAATTGTTACATCTTCTGATTCCATAAAACTTTGGAAAGCTAAACCTTTTCTTGCTCTAAGTAAAGAGGACATATTAGATGCCACTCAATCTAAATATGTGATTTCTCCTGTTAATCAAATTCTTAAACAGGTTCGTAGAACCAAGGGTAAATTTGCTTTTGTTGGATTGCCTTGTCATGTCCATTCACTTAGAAAATTATTTGAAATTGACCGAAAACTTTCTGAAAAGATCCCATTAATTATTGGTTTATATTGTCATATGACGCTTGAAACTGATGCGCCATTTGATATGTTAGAAGTTTTAAAGATCCCTTCTTTTGATATTCAAAAATTAGAATTTAGGTCTGGTAAATGGCCTGGCGGTATTGCCGTAAAAATGAAAGATGGATCTTTTAAAAAGATGCATGAAGGTAATATCAAGGATGCATTCAATATTTTACATCGACTCTATTATCCTAGAAGATGTCTTTATTGTATTGATGGAAGCAACGAATTAGCTGATATTTCTATTGCAGATCCTTGGTTGTTAAACAAAAAAGGAAAGTATCCATTTGAACACGGTTTTTCTTTGGTTGTTGTTCGAACAGATGTTGGAAAAAAATATCTTAATATGGCAAAAATAAATGGTGCACTGTTTCTTCAGGAAATAGATTTAGATTCTTTCTTAGATTTAAATTTGTTAATGATGAAAAAGAAAAGAAAGATGGCATTTGTTAGAATTGAAAAACTGCGAAAAAAGAAAAAACCTTTTCCTGAATACTCAACTGCAACTAGAATTACTATGATTGATCAATTTTTTGAAATATTAAGTTCAATTGAATTTTTCTTTGGAAAATCAAAGTTTACTAGAAAAATAGCTCTTAGAATTTTGCTTTCTCCTTTAGGTTCTCTATTTAGAAAAATAAGCAATATTATGAAACCGAGAAGGTTTTAGCTTTTAAACAAAATTAAGAAAGTTGTATTAGAATTTCTGATTAATAAGATATAATAAACTCAACTGATTAGTGAAAATGGAAGAAGATAATGAAGATCATCTAAAATTGTTACTTAATCCAGATATTAACGGGTTGATAGAAGATGAAGGTTTTAGTTACTGGTGGAACAGGATTCACAGGCAGTCATTTAGTATCTCGATTATTAGAAAAAGGACACGAAGTCAATGTTATATCTCGAAAGCCTAGCCCTAAAACAGATTATCTTAAAAAATTTGGTGTAAATATTTA
>JARRMA010000335.1:1440-2710 GCA_037386505.1 Candidatus Bathyarchaeota archaeon | reverse complement strand
TTTTAGATCCCATAATATTCGTTAATTCCTATTACCGAGATACACACAAACTTATTTAAGAATGCCTTAATGAAAAAAGATAAATTTACTAGACATAAACACTTGATATCAACATTTTTTTCTTATCAAAATCTCTGAAAACCTTATTTTACCAAATTAAACGAAAATATGGAATATATTAGTATTTTAGACTTAAAATCATGATTATTGTTTTTTCTTGTATAAGCACTTTTTTAACTTCCAACGAGCAAACACTTAATATCAGTTGAACCTACATTACTGTAGGTTGGACTAAGTGTTACAAAAATGTCCTTACTGTGGTGAACTTATTTTTTATCGCGAAAAAGGTCATTCGAAAGAGGATCGATGTGATCTTAAAAAGTAGCTTTGACCATGAGAATTACATTATCATACTAGCATGATGTTTTTTTCATTCTTTGAGCTCAATATTTTGTTTTTTTCACTATTTTGAAAGCTTTTAATTCATTAACAGATACTTTAAGTATATGCGAGCTATAGATGCAAAAACTCTTGAACAGTTAGAGATGCATTATGGTGACAATGACTGTTTTGCTTCTCTTGAGGACTGGTTTGGTACTGCAGAAGCGTATTGGATAAATCTGGAAAAACTTTTTACCATTGCAGAAAATGCAAAAAAACACAATTCTGATGCAATTAAAGAAATTAATAATAACAGACAACAAATTGTAAAATTATTTGAAAAAACTAAAATGTATGCTAGTACATGGAGCAACAAACAAAAAGAAAAACACAATCTTTCAACACTAGATTATTCCGAAGCTACAAATGAAAGTTGGAACCAATTAGAAAATTGGACAATAAATCAAGAAAAACTACGACAGTCAATATTAGATTTTTTAGACCTTTTAAAATCTTTATAAAAAAACTTTCAGGTACAATTAAAAAAAGGAAAAAATCGTTTTTCAGCTCAAGAAGTGATAATGCATATATAATCCCACAGTTCCATTTTCCCATATTGTATATATGTAACGTCGCATTAGTTTAATCTGAAGAATTCTTCAAGTTAATGCTTACATAAATGTTTGATGTAATTGACATTTTATTTTGGGTTTTCTTCTTAGAAAAAAGTGGTTTAATAATTGTACATATCAAAGATTGAAGTTGAAATGCGTCAAAGAATTAATAAAAAATTGAATAAGATCGGAGCTACTTCAAAGAAGGCTGCGGTAACCTCAATGGAGGCATATTTAATATGCTGCCCTGTATGTTTCCTACTAAATATGCCTCC
>JARRMA010000335.1:0-1435 GCA_037386505.1 Candidatus Bathyarchaeota archaeon | reverse complement strand
CAAAGAAGCGCTAAAAACAAACGTAGATCTCAAAAGAAATGCCCTGTTGATATTGGAAGCCAATACAAAGTGGATATATCACAAATAACTCCTAATGGGGAAGGTATAGCCAAAATTAACAGTTTCCTAATTTTTGTTAGTAACGCTAAACTAGGAGATCAAATAAATGTTAAAATAACAAATATTGGTCCCTTAAGTGCTGAAGCAACAATAGTCAAATAGATCAAGGAAAGTTGATTTGTCTTCAGACTAAATAGTTGAGAGGGAATATATTGTTAAAATGGGAATATATTGTTCTCGCCTTGAAGACTAAGGTTCATGTAAATAGACATGAAAGAGAAAAGAACCCAATTATACAAAATGTGCAAAAAGAACTAAACAAGTTGGGGGAAGAGGGATGGG
The DNA here is from genome assembly GCA_037386505.1 of Candidatus Bathyarchaeota archaeon. Classification (GTDB taxonomy): domain Archaea; phylum Thermoproteota; class Bathyarchaeia; order Bathyarchaeales; family Bathyarchaeaceae; genus Bathyarchaeum. The sequence goes on along the minus strand of JARRMA010000335.1, from coordinate 1,033 downwards.
AATTGGTCACCATTCAAAATATACGTCTAGAGACAGGGATGCTTTTCACCATAGCTTACCTAAAAAGAGAAAAAAATTAAATATACTCGCATACACAATTTTTCTGAGCCCACTCGAATAAATCTTTGAGGATTAGTATCCAGGTTAAATTTTTCTCCTATTTTGAACTTCATTGTCTAACTTTTTCAAGAACTTCTCAAGGATTTTTTCTTTTTTCATAAACTCCCGTTCTGAAACTGTATACCCCATTGGACATAATTCATCAATTACAGCAAATTCATTTTCCATATACACAACCGGGTAGACATAACAACCAATAGGTCTTGTATCATATATTTTGCATTTTTTATCTAAAGGGTTATAGAAAAAACAATATCCATTAACGTTTTTGAGTCGAATAACACCATTTTTAAGATCTGCAAATTCTTCAAAGCGATTACCGGTATCCAGTATTATTTTGACATCTTTGTTTGAAAGCTCCATTAGAGTGTTCTCACAACAAATCCCGCAATTCGAGCAATGCACTAAAAGCTAATCTCCATTAATAACAATATAAGCAAGCTAAGTTATAATTATTCGGCAGATTTAATTTCAAATTCAAACCCTTCTTAGAAAAATAGAGAAAATGTACCAATAGCTAGGACTTACAGCAGCTTAATATTATCGGCATCTAATATGTTCGTATGTAGGATTTTTATACTAAATATTAGTAAAAATTTGAATTTTTTACCTTCTTATGCGCAAACAAAGAAAGAAATTATTATATACAAAACACTAAGTTTCCAACATGCTTCTTTGCTGTGCTTTTCTATACCTTCCTTTCTTGAACTGTAATGTAAAAACTCTTTTTCCCTGTTTTGAGTAGTCTCTGAACTTAGTTTTGCAATTGTTACATAAATAAGCTTCAACTAAAAATTTACTAAAATTCCATGTTTTGTCAGGTTTGGATATTTCATTCTGACAGTTAGGACATGTTGTCATTGTAATCGTATATACATTAATCCTTATTTAGTTTAAAGATTTTTTCACTGGA
>JARRMA010000334.1:0-3119 GCA_037386505.1 Candidatus Bathyarchaeota archaeon | reverse complement strand
CATACTTCCTGATGCTATAAGACGTGCTGGAACATCTGAAACTAATGCAGTTATTGCAGCTTTAGAAACTGTTGACGTAGAAACCTCTTTAGCCCGTCACTTTATTTTTACTTCGTCTCACGATATCATGAACTCTAAAGCAGGTGAGCATCCAGAAGGCTATTTTTTTGTCGGTATGTTCCAATGGCAAGATGGAGTCCAAGTACCAGTTCTTCCAAAAGAAATCATGGAAGAAGCGGGAGCAACCTATATTGTTCCTGATTGGCCTGGACCATGGGATGATATTACATAGATCAACTCATAAAATCAGAAATTAGATTAGGCAGATTGGGTTTCTAACATAATCTCGGTTTCGTAGTTTTTCTATACATATTGAAGTTTTACATTTCAGTGGATCTTTAGTTTTGGTGATGCTGATTTCTCCGTCAAACAAATTGATGACTGCATTTGCTTGATCTGCAGGATGCATATTTGGATCCATCACTGCCAACATAGTAAAATCTTTGGAAGCTAAATCTGTAATTAATTCTGAAATCCATTTGCATGTTGCCTTAGCTTCGTAATCTAAAATTACATTAGATATTATTTCAACACAAATACGTTTCTTTTTTAATTGATCTATTCTACGATAAGCCTTAGCCAGAGATATACTAAGGTTTGTAAGATCGGTTTTGCTTCTAAGTCTATAAATATTCGGAAGATCTGGGACCTTAGTTTTTGGTTTGGGATTACACAAAAATAAATAGAAATTAGAATTCTCTGAGATACTTTCTAGCATTTCAACTTCTGTAGAAACATAAAACACAATTTCGTTTTTCTTAATTCCTTCTTTCAAGAAATTCCTAAGCATATTCTTTCGTTCATCACTGGGAGATCCAGTCAACACAACAGCATACTCTTTAGGAATACCACCCAACAATACAAATAATGAACCAACGGATTTAGATTATACTGTCCTTTCTTTGAGGGTTGAAGAGTTAATTTTACTTCTACCAGCTTTAATGGACCAAGTTGCTTTCCCTTCATGTTAAGAGTAGTTTTTTCTAATCGATAGATTTCAGGCTTTTTGACCACAACAAAACCTGAAGGAATAAAATTATCAACCCGCAATAACAAAGCAGGTTCCCTGCCAGCATTAACAAACTCAACAGATAAACAGAAAGATTCACCCACCTTGACTTCTTTAACATGAGAAATAATGTTAGCTTGAACATTAGCATGTTCAAAACTTTCTAGACCAACTGAAACTTCACTGGTTGGAGTTATAACTGGAAAAGATGAAGTAGTTGATGCCACAATAGGTGCCTGCATAACCTCATTCAATGATATTGCCAACACCTTTTCTTCTCTTACACTCTCAAGAATTCGCTGAACTAGAACTATCTTTTCAGACTCTTTTGCTTTCATAAAAGAATCCTTAGATAATTGAAGAACCTTCTCAGCCATTGAATAATACTTCATACTCTTCCCTGGATCTGGTTCCCCTTCAGCTTGATTAATGTAAACATAAGCATCAAATAATCTCTGAGTTGCCTTTACCTGCTCAGAAGCATTGGAAAATCCTGCTTGTCTATAATTAGTAGCAGCTGTATTCATTAATCTCTTAGCTTTAACATGTTCGGATAAATCTAACCTTTTTTGATAGTTTATTCCTGCTGCTAATCCTCTACAGAAACTGCTATTACCTAATGCCCATAAACTAGTCTTTTCATAAGAACAAAGGTTACCTACATTATCAAAAAGTTCTGCTGCTTCCAAGAATATATTTGCAGATTTCTTTCCTTCGGCTAATGCCATTTTCTCCCAAGCTCTACAAAGAACGGCTATTAATTCCAATTCTTTGCGTTCAATTTTGGTTTCATCTTTTTCAAGTATTTCTTCGACTTTTTCACCTGCTTCTGCAAAGATTTTTGAACTTTGTAGATGTTTGCCTCTTTTGTTCAATGCTTTAGATGCTTCTATAAGAATTCTGGCTTCGCAAAAGCTAATTCTTACATCTGTAGATTTTAATAGCTTAAAAACCAATTCTTTCTCTTCATCAGAAGAAATTTCTTTTATTTTTTTATTAATAGAATCTCTTGCACCTTTGAATTGCTCCAAAGCTTTTTGAAACATTTGCTGGGATAGTTCTGTTTTTTCATTTCTGCTAAGACTTTCTGCTTCATCCATTTTAGCCCAAGCAAAAAAGTTGGAAGCGAGATAACTCCAAGTCTCGGATAATTGGTGGAGTTCTGCAGCTTTTTCATAATGTTCTTTTGCTTTGTCATAATCTTCTATTTCATGTAAAGCTTGTGCTTGTTCAAAACTGTTTGAGTTCAGGAATTTTCTTTGCAGCCAAAGTGTATGCTTTTGATGCCTTTTCATAATTCTTAGAAGCTTTCTTATATTTTCTTAAGAGGTCATATATTTTTCCTAAATGCCAAAATGACTCAGCTAAATATGTAGGTGTTTTCGATTTCTTAAAGAAAATAGCTGCATTTGAGTATGCATCAAGAGATTTTCTAAGAATATTATCTTCCTTTGATACCTTATGAACTTGTCTTAGAATATTTCCTAATGTGTTATAGGTTTGTCCAAAATAAAATCCACTAGCCCAAGAACTTTGCAATAATTTTTTCTTTCTATTAGAAAGTTTGATGCTAGTCTCTAAAGAAGAAACAGCATGATTCAATAGATCTAATTTATTTGTTTTGTTGGGTTCAAGGTTGGCCAGTTCGTTTTCAATCAATGCCCATTGAAGATATCCACTTCCATGAAGTGCAAAAAAGTATGGGATCATTTCCTTAGTGAAATTGATAAACTCTTTAATGTAAAATTGGGCTTCTAAAAGTAAATCTTTTTTCTTTTGCGTTTCTTTTTCTAATTTTGAAAGCTGAAATAAATTCTCACTTAAGGGACGATAAGGATAAGCGTAAAGTCTTTTCCAATCCTTTAGAAGTTTTAAACCCTCAAGTGTTATCTTATTATTGTTTTCAATTGTTTCAAGTTTTCTTTTTTGATCACTTTCAATTGATGCTAATCCTGAGAGGGCCATACCATGATAGGTGTATGAAATGTAAAAACCAGAAGTGTTATTTATTATTCCAAAATGGTTTGTTGATTTTTTAACAAACTTTATC
>JARRMA010000333.1:1471-2927 GCA_037386505.1 Candidatus Bathyarchaeota archaeon | reverse complement strand
AATTCCTTTTACTGATCCAGATTTGGCTAGAACCGTTTTGGTATGTTTGTGAACTTTGAGAATTGCTTCACCTATATCTTTTTTATATTTTGCAAGGGCAAATGGTATATCAACTATTGCAATGTCTCCTATGAAATCTATTGCTCTAGGTAAACTGGTTAAAAGATTAGGGGGTATTTTTCCTGTCAAGAGATCAAGATGTGTGCAATGAAGTTTTTGATTTTTTGGAAAATTGATGATTATTAATTCAAATTGCTGTAAGGTATTTTCTAATTTTTTTAATGCTGCAGGTTTTGGCTTAGTAATCAGCGGTATAATAATGTGTGACTTAGTTTGCTGAATTTTTAGCTTATTATCAATAATTTTAAGATCTCTTACTAGACGTAGGGCTTTTTCACCAAACTTTTTTGGAACCTTTAAACCTGAGGTATTTGACACTGGTAATCTAGAAATAATAGTATAGAAGATCATTTAAATTTCAAGTGCAAAAAATTAAATAGTATTTTTTTGAAAATTCCTTTCAGAAAATTATTAGATTTTTGATTTAAGATTATATGGCGGGCCCGAGGGGAATTGAACCCCTGACCTACGGGTTAAGAGCCTCAGCCCAGTCCAAATTGACCGGTCCGCCGCTCTGCCTTGCTGAGCTACGGGCCCAATATTTTTTACCAATCCAAATATCATAGGTATATTTTAATGATGATTGAAAGTCCCATAGAAGTTTGGACTGGTATTTATGCTTCTCTTTTTAATAGATTTAGAACACACCAATGTTATTTATTAATTTTTCAAGTAAATTCTTTTATTGATTTTGTAGATTTAGCTAACAATTTCTAATACATTAAGAGAATCTTGTATTATAATGCAAAGATACCAAATAGATCGAAGAAAAACTCTAAAAGAACTTAGATAAAAACTAAAAGATATAATTAGAAGTATTATAGAGAGAAAATATTGTTTCATTAGATTATATTTGATTATTTGACTTGCTGTATAGATGCGTGGTAATATTGATTCCTGAAGAGCTTTGGATAAATAGTTTTTTGGCAATAGGATCCTTTGTATTTGCCCTGGTTTTAATTTTATTTTTAACAAGAGTTGAGGCTAAGAATAAGGAAATAAGACTAAAACCCCGGAATATTATTTCATTTTTAAGCAAATATTCGGTAATATTTGGGTTGTTTTTCATAATTACCGGAATAATATTTTTGATTCCTATATTATTTGGTTCTGAAAGTTTCTTTTTAGTTGAACCAAAAAAATTGCAATATGAAACTAAGCCACCGTCCCAACTGATTCCATATGGTTATTTTTGGGATTCTAAAGTTCCCTCATATATACTTGAATTAAATAACGTTTATTTCAACATTAGATTTTTCGGATTTTTGTTTTCTGGTCTTCTTTTTTCATTAATGGGGATAACTATTATATTCCCTACAATTTTTACAATACAAAA
>JARRMA010000333.1:0-1455 GCA_037386505.1 Candidatus Bathyarchaeota archaeon | reverse complement strand
TAGGATACTTAATGTATCTTAACTATCTGGATTTTGAATGGATGGCTAATGGGTGGAATTTTGGTGGATTTGATTTTTTTGACAGTGAAGCCGAAGGTATCTTTTTTTCAAGTCTACTATTAACTATAATCATTTTTATTCCTCTTTTTATTTTAAAAATTGGATTTTTAGATAATTCTGCTAATGAGTCACAAACAATTATTGGAAAAAATGATTTTAAAATTATAGATGAAAGGAGTTCTAATCGGTTTATTGGATTTTTAAAAATGGGCTATATTTCATTCAGGAATTACATGTTACCTGTTGGATTTATTTTACTAATTCTGGGAGGTTGTTTCATGGCATTACCAAGTCGTTTCTTAGTAGATTCTTATCCAGATTTCGTATCAGAAACAGGGGGGCTATTTATCGAAAAATATTATGGTTTAATTCGAGGTCAATTATTACTAGCGGGTGTCCCGCTATTAATGTTGGGATTATCCTTGATTATTCGTTATTTCCTAGAGGCTAAAAAGAATGAACCACAGCTAGGACCTAACAAAATTTTGGTTTTTATCAATAAATTTTCAAGGATTTTTGGTGGATTTTTTATTATTATCGGAGTATTATTCTTAGTTACAACTTTGATTCCTTGGGGAGTAAACATATTTTGGTTTGACTGGTACATTAAGAATTATTTCTGGTTCTGGTATATTCGCATTCCACTATTACTTTCTGGATTTCTATTTCTAGGGATTGGTTTAATTTTGATTATTCGTTACATACTTCAAAAACAAAAATACTGATAATCTTTATTGAAAATTCATAACGCTTATTGTAAGTTATTAAGAATTTCTATTGATGATCATCAATAAAAAAGTTGGATTTGTTCTTCTTATTGGATTAGTATCAATTATATTTTTGATTAATCTATCAAATGCATCGTTATCAAGTTTAACTTTACCCGCTGGTGAAGAAATAAATCATAAAATTAACTTAGATGTAAATGATCGAGTTATTATCGAATTCAAAATAACTGGTACAGAAAATAACTTCATATCTTTTTCACTTTTTTATCCAAATGCAACTGAAATTAACTTTGGAGAAGTTGGAGAATTAAATTATAACTTTATGTCTGATGCAAAAGGTGAATATCGACTTAATTTTGTTAACAATGACGTGAATGAGAGCAAATTGGTGACATTGAATCTGGATGTAGAGCATTATATTCTTGGAATGCCTCAAATGCTATTTCTAGCGGTAGTTATTGTTGTAATCTTCATAGCAGGACTTGCTGCTAAAGTTTTATCTGGTCCACTGTAAAATATTATTAAATAAGTATAATACTGGATTTACTACCTTTTTGTCCACAATTATAATTTCTGTCTATTTAAGGTATTATAAATGTGGAAAGAAACCTGATTTTTCGGCTTCTAATCTAGTAATCAATTGTATCTTTTTCACTTCAGCTCTATG
>JARRMA010000332.1:0-2857 GCA_037386505.1 Candidatus Bathyarchaeota archaeon | reverse complement strand
CGGAACTGAAGAGATGCCACCAAGAGAAGGAGAAAGCAACTCTAGAAATATTTCATCAATAGAAATCATGTTGAAACGAACTTAATCGGTATCATCACCGACAAATTTGTTACAGCATGGAAACTCTTCACGATCTTCTAAATGGTCGAATCTAAGAGTACTCTATGCTTCTAATATCCAAAATATCACGTACAATACTCAGTAAAAAATTATTAAACGATGGGTTCAGGGGCATAATTTCAATCCCAAAAAAGTGAATAACAAAAAGTAAATGGACAAACTTTTAGCTAAAATTGCTGTAAGTGCTTAGATAAGGGGATATACGAAGCTCTATAGCTTTAAAAGCCAGTATACGCCTATAAGAGCAGTTATTGCGGTGAAAATTTTTGTCTAAACCCGTTTATGGAACAATATTAAACTATAGGATAGGTTTCGGTACACAAAACCCGAGGGAGTGTCTAATTCACTTTACCCATGTAAATTCCATCTCTCTAGCAGGTCAGCTATTTAATAGGAAAGTGGTATGGAAGCAGGGAACCATCAAGCTTATAGGAAAAATTGTAGGGTTACACGGTAAGAAAGGCGTAGTTAAGGTCAAGTTCCAGAAAGGTGTTCCAGGCCAAGCTTTGGGAACAAGAGTTGAATTAGTAGATTAATAAAAACAGAGCTCATGCAAATCTGTGGGACCCAACCACGTGAAAAATGGGAACATGGTTTTTTTCTATCACAAAAGGTTTGGGTTTGGGGTTAAAATTTAACCCCAGCCCAACCTCATACACCCGCATGTATGTAAACTTACAACGTGTCCTTTTGGTTTGATTTTGGTTTTTTCTCAACGTACCTAATAGCAGAATGACTTTGACGTTATGGTTGAGTGAGAAATTAGTAATGCTAACGCCCTCGCAAGGCATGATATGCCTTGCTCGGGGTTCTTTCTTTGAGGCTTGAATGAGAAAAAGTAGTCAGGCAGGATTCAGCTTGAATGTAGTCAGGCTTCAGTATGATATCAGTAAGATATCAAAGAAGGAATCCGTATACCCTTTTACTAAAAAGGATATACCAACCAAATTCGTATAACCTTGACAGAAAAAGGGTATACTCAACACAGACTGACATGAAAAAGACTATGAACTCTTAGCCAATCTCTTTCTGACAACGATTACAGAAAAAGTGGCAATCAAAAATAATGGTAGAATAATCCATGAGTGAAACTCTGGGATGATAATTGATTCTACAAGTGGGTGGTTGTCTTGATGATCATCATTTATGATGTATGGCATATCTCCTAAACCATCACCGTCTAAATCCGTACCTTCGTAATCACTCCAGTAATTACAGTCCCAAGTGTTGTTATAGGATTGATAATATGTCTCAAGTGGCCCTGTTTTACATCTTGTCAGATTGTTCCAAGCAACCTCATTAGAACTCCCGCCCAATGATATACCAATATCATTGATTGATGAAATAGAATTTTCAACTATTACAATATTAGAACCCCATGAATGAACACCAGCACTTGTTATCTGATTATTAGAAACAATTATATTTTGAGAAGACCAGCTAATGTAGATTCCAGTCCCATTCAAAGAGCATCTTAAAATTGTAGAGTTTTCTGTTCGGATTAAATTGATTGCAGTTGAACCATGAAAGAAACGACCTGTAGAATTTCTATTTATCGCCAAGTTATTCACTTCAATATTCCTGCAATTATCTAAGTAGATATAACCAGCTTCTGAAGGAACAGTTTTATCGGATTCGTTTACCCAGTAGTAGATAGGTTTTCCATCAACTGTGTTTGATGAATCGATGTTATCTGAGGATATTGCAAGTGGCTCTCCGGGGTTTTCCATTGATCTTTCAGGGATTTGGAACGGACCACCCCAATTATTGTCGAAAATATTATTTCTAAACGTTGCATTGTGATCATAAAACTGGATTCCAAAATTGCCATTATTTGCGATATAATTATCAGAAATTAATGTGTCGGTCGCATGGATTAACATGCCAAATCCTTTGTTATCGGTTATTCTGCATTCTTGTATTCTGTGGTTAGATCCGCTGACCCAAATTGCTATTCCATTGTAATCTTGGCTATCAGTAATATTGACTTTTTGAACTAAGTTATTTTCGCCCCCTAATGTTATTCCATAGTTAAAACCGATAATCTGCAAATTCTTTATTGTAATTCCGTTTGCTCCAACCGGTTCAGGAACTTCTAAACTTGTTCCAACTACGATTGCGAAGTCTTTTTCACTTTTTATTATTGAGTAACCAGCACCATCAAGAATTATGTTGCTTCTTTGAATTTCGATTCTACTATAAATGTCGTCAATGAAAGTGTAGAGGTTTCCATCTCTTTGAATCTTGTCAGTTCCTTCAATACTTCCATCAGCTCTGATGTAAATATCAGTGTCGTCTGCTTTTGTTATCTTAATTTCTGTAGAGGAAATTAACACGGCGGATAGAATTAGCATTAGAGTAATTGTTGTGATTTTCTTCACACAAAATTTCTCCTACTTTGTTTTCGTCTATAGGTGACCAGAGCAACTGTAAACAAAAGAGGTACAGTTAGCAGTGGTGCCAATGAAGGAAACTCTGGAATTTCGGCGGGTTCCATGAGGGGGTAGTTGTCTTGGTTGTTCTCGTCTATGATGTATGGTGTGTCGCCTGTTCCGTCTCCGTTGTTGTCTGTGCCGTTGTAGTTGCTCCAGTAGTTGCCTATTGTGCCGTTGTCCCAAGCTTCCGTGTAGTTGGTTGAGGTGATTTGCACGTTTTGGTTGTTGTCGAAGCTGTTGTTGTAGAACAGGTTGTCGGTTGTTGTTGAGCCTGAGAATGTGACGCCTACCTTGTTGTCTGC
>JARRMA010000331.1:0-2513 GCA_037386505.1 Candidatus Bathyarchaeota archaeon | reverse complement strand
GCTGGAATTTAGTCGATAAAGATGGGGTTGACTGGTATTTTAGAAAACCAAAGTGATTGCTAAAGGTGGAACAAAGTGGAAAAACGTTAAGGGAAGGGCTGTTCACTCCATCTTTTTAGGTTTTCTTCACATTTTTTCTTTATTTCGGGATCTGTTGTTTTATTCTTTAGTGTTTCTACAAATTCTTTGCGTTTATTCACTGCTTTAATTTCTGCAGTTTCATAGTAAAGGTTACCTTCAATAAAGTCCTTCATTTGCTGTGTTTTTTGAATAATAAATCCTGCATCATCTACTGGATCATCCAGAGCTTTTAGATGAAACCATATAGCTGCATCTTCTTCTCTAAGTTGGCTTAAACCTGAAATCTCTTTAATAGTTCTAATGTAAGTTTGAACAAAATCACAATAATCTGCTGTCGCAATTAAGTCGAACGCCTTTCCCACTTTAGTAATGAATTCAGAACTACCATCAATTTGAAGTTCATGTTTATATCCTTGTTTGATAAGTTCTCGTGCTAGTTTAACTTCTTCTTTGGTGTAAATTCTTTCAGGAAAATCCATTTTATCTGATCACCTTAAGATTTCTAAAATATTATGCTGACATTTTGTAGATTTTGAGGTTTTTTCCTCCGGAAACGTATTCAACCATTTTCCGTTTTTCTAATTCTTTTAGAAATGCCTTTGCCAGACTTAAACGAATATTAAGTCGAGAAGCTACAACAGAAGGCGTTAGAACTTTTGCTCCCTTCAACTCGCCCATAACCTTTTTACTGTTGATATCAGGTAGAGTCAAACCCAAACTTTTTTTCGCAGTTGGTTGAGAATCTACTTTTTCTCTTCTTTTAGGTTCTTTAGGTGCCTTGGTTTTTGTCATCTGAGTTAATGATTTATTCTTTTTTCCTCCACCCATTGTACTGTCACCTTCTTTTCTGAAAAAGGGTCGTTCCTTATAGCCTTTCTCCTGTTACATTACTTTCATTCTTCTAATGGAGTTCCCATTTTTTCTTCTATGATTGGTCTATGAATGGAATTCATTGAACAAAACGGAATTATTCTACCGTCAGGAACTGCATAATGAATACAACACCTTTGAACTCTTTCTAAATCGAAGTTATATGGATCCATGAAATGCATAGAAGAAATCATTAACATTTTTCTATGAAGTTTTCCTAATGATTCGTAACTTCCGCTCTTTAAAATTGGTAATAGATATTTTCTAAGTAATCCAAACTTTATATGTCTTAAAGTTCCTATTAATCGAAGCTTTGCTCTTTTTGTATTGCCTTTTTTCGCATCTTCATAGATTTTTTCCATACTTTCAATGAATTTATCAATGTTACCATATCGATTAATTGGAACCATATCATCTCCTTCAATAAAGACATATGTTGCCATCCCACAATGGGGGTGAGCGGTAAATTCAACATAATCTTTATCTTTCAAAACACTAACTGCCCTAGAAATTGGTACCACAGTAGGGACTGGATAAAAATCTGAAACCTTTATTTTTCCATCTGTTTGTTCTTCAACCTTTTTCATAAAATCGGGAATAGTTATTCTCATTTTTTCCCGTTCATCTTGAGCGATTCTACCACATATCGAAACTGGTTGAACATTAACACATCGAACTATGTCAAAATTCTTAACTGCAAATCTAATAATATCTCCCAGTTGGTTATCATTAACACCTTTTACTAATGTCACTACCAAAACTATGCTGAGTCCAGCCTTTCTGCAGTTTTCTATCGCCTTCATCTTAATATCAAGAAGATCGACACCGCGGGTAAATTTGTAGACTTCTGACGTTAACCCGTCAAATTGGAGATAAATTGTGCTTAATCCTGCATCTACTAAACTTTTAGCGAAATTAACATCTTGAGCTAGCCTCAAGCCATTTGTGTTTACTTCAACATGATGGAAACCCAATTCTTTTGCTTTTCTTATCAAATCAACAAGATCCTTTCTTATTGTGGGTTCTCCACCTGAAAATTGTAATGCAGGAGGAGCTACAGGCTTATTATTCCTTAAATTTTCAAGCATTTCAATAATTTGTTGTTTTGTAGGTTCGTAAACATAACCTGCAGCAGCTGCATTTGCAAAACAAACAGGGCACGTAAGATTACATCTATTTGTTATATCAATAATAGCAAGCCCAGTATGTGATTTATGTTCTGGACAGATTCCACAATCTAGAGGGCAACCTTTCTCAGTTTTTGTACGAGGATTTGATAATCCTGTTCCCTCTGCCCTTAATTTTTCTGCTCTTTGATATTGTTCATAATCTGACCAATATAATTCAGTAAACTTTCCGTGTTCCGGACAAATTTTTTCTATGAATACTTTGTTGTCATCTTCAAAAATATCTGCTTCTAAAACTTTAAGACATTCTGGACACAACGATTTTGTTTCTTTAATAACTTGCAAATTTGACACCACTCTTAGGGGTAATATTTTTTATTTGATTGTAGAGAATATAAGAAGCTTTCCAAACGTTTCATAAGGTGAATCGGGTTG
>JARRMA010000330.1:0-2681 GCA_037386505.1 Candidatus Bathyarchaeota archaeon | reverse complement strand
TCTAATAGCCAACCAGTTGCTCCTCCGAGAAATAACATTGGAGATATTGATGTTCCTAAACCAAAAAGAATCGCAACTACTGTTAGATTCACTTGTATCTGAGTAATTGAATATAATAAAAGCGCCAAAAGAGCTGGACATAACACTAAACCTTTAGTGAAACCCATAGAAAACGCCTTTATATCAAATCCATTTTTTACATTTTTAAAATTATCGTGCGGTTCAAATGTTTTTATTCCACATTTTTCTTTTGATCTTTTTACTAAAATATTTATTCCGATAGTTAAAATAACTAAACCAAAAACTATCGAAGAAATTTGCTGATACACAACAAGAAAGAAATCATCATAAAAAATAGTGAACAATCCAATTCAGCTGCCAATAATTGCATATGCTAAAATGCGTCCAAAATTATATAATGCGGTGATGGTGGTCCCTTTTCGAAATCCTGCATTCATTCCAGCAATATAGCTTACAATGTATGGCAAGCAAGTCGTTGTACAAAATGTAACTCCATAAATTAAACCTAAAATAAATGATGCAAGGTAAGGATTTGAAATCTGTTCAATTAGTGTCATACCAATGAACCTCATTCTTAAATTATAAACTAGAATTATTTCCAAATTTAAGTTAAACCTAACAACAAATTGTGCTCTTCATAAAATGTTCTAGGAAAAGAGTTTTAATTTGTTAATTTACAATTATGATTCATGGATTTAAAAGACTTGTCAAGAATATTACATTTAATCTTGACAGGACTAGCCTTCTTTATTATTCTAAATCAAATGTTTTTTGTAGAAACAATTTTAGTTTATGCTGAAAATGAATACACATTTACACCTGACACATGGTTTGAAATAAAATCAAATAATAGTTCAATACGGTTTTCAACTAATGGTACATATGAAAAGGCTATTCTAGAAAATGGAAAATGGACTTTTTACAATTTACATTTTATAAATTCTCAAAATCGAGAAAAAATTAATCTTACAGTTTCTGCAATAAACTGCCAAGTTGCTATCAACTTTTACATAGTATATAATCGAACATTCGATGGAGAACCTACAAAAAGTGCAATTCTTCGCTATACTGTCAACGGCTTAGGAACGCAAATTTTTAATCTGGATTTGGATCCAAAAAAAGGAGAATTAGACGCTATATTAAATGGTGAATGGGTGGGAAAAAATCATGGTTGGACTCATTCATCTGATGGAACATTTACAATAACAGGTGCAACCGAAAATGTCACCTTACTATATTATGGTTATCCCCAATCATTCGTAAATAATACCGATTTTTTTGCTAATCATTCAGTAATTCTTACTTCCACATTTTCTTTTGGAATTTAATCTTAGATTGTTCGTTCAGATAATGGCTGTTGTTGCAATTTTTATGGGTCTTTTGATTGGTCCGTTTGGAGTAGAAAGATATCTTCCATTAGGAATATCGCCAAGAGATAGATTAGTAGGATCTGATTTATTTGGAAATCAGTTTCCCGATGGTCTTTCAGTTCCTGTTTTGGCATGTTACTATCCAAATGGACGAACAGTAACTTGTCCCATCTGGCAAATTCAAGCTTATATTTTTCCTTTTTGGGATGCTGGAATAGGATATGATGTTTTTTATTCTACATCTGGTCTAGAAAAATTAGCTATAGTTTTTGGTCTTGTTATAGGGATGTCTGCGGTTTTTGGCAGATTATTTTGTGGTTGGCTTTGTCCCTTTGGATTGTATATGGATTTGATTTCAAAAATTCGAAAAACATTAAGAATACATCATTGGACTCTTTCAGAAAAAACAAATCAAGCTTTGGGACAATTTAGATTTGTATTAATTGCTGCTTTTTTAATTTTAAGTTTTATATTTGGATCTTATGCAATTTTTGGAACAGAACTGATACCTGGAACAATTCCTGGGGGACCTTTTGGAACTGAAGCCGGAATTGTAGGTTTTATTAATGAACCTTATTGTTTAATTTGTCCGATGAGACCTCTTTCAATCTTAGTGCAATCTGGTTTGGGTTTGTTAAATTTTTCATATATTTCCCAAATAACCTATGGGCCATTCTATATTGCGGGACATTATCTTACATCAATAAATGTAACAATATTGGTTTTAATTACATTATTATCTATTAGTTATCGCCGTTTTTGGTGTAGAATATGCGCTTTAGGGGGAAAAAAATGAAATAAAATGTACAAAATGTGGAATATGTAAAAGAGTATGCAATACTCAGGTTACTGACGTTTACGATAAAAGAGGCGGAGATGTCACTGTTTCAGGTTGTATGATCTGTCTAAGATGTGTAGAGATGTGCCCTGAAAAAGATGCTTTAGAAGTAAAATTTGCCGGAAAAACCATCTTAAAATCTAGAAATTGGCTAAATAAATAAAATATTGGACAAAAGAAACCAAAGAAATTCTAAAATTTTCAAAAATAGTTATCAAAGAGAGAGAACTTTATTGTTCCACTTGAAATAGATTAGCAAAAAAATTGATTGGCCATTGAAAAAATGGTGGATTAACATTTATTTGGACTTTTCTTATTCCCTTCATCGTTCTGAATTGTTTTTCTATCTTAAAAAGCTCTGAGAATCCTCTTAGAGCAATTACAGTTAAGATGTCAAATTCGCCCATAACTCTTACAAGAATAATAACATTTGGAAATTCATTTATTTTTTT
>JARRMA010000329.1:1909-3486 GCA_037386505.1 Candidatus Bathyarchaeota archaeon | reverse complement strand
TTTCGATCCTCCCAGCAGCGTTTGAAATTGTCACGAAAGGTTCAACTCCATAAATTTCGTCTTCTTTAATTCTAGCTGTCGAGAGATTGAAAACATTTGGTAATGACTTTCCTGCATGGATTATATATTTTCTAATTAAGTGCCCCGTAAGATTTGAGATCGGTTTGTAACCTCTAGTTTTAATCGTTTTTTGTATTATTGACCCAAATCGACTTATGGAAAGCCCTGGTCGTAGAATTTCAACAGCTTTTTCTAAAGCTTCTTTTGCAGTTTCCACCATGGGGTCATATTCAGGATTAAAACAAATACTTGTTGCCGTATCTGCAATGAAACCATCAACTTGGACGCCAATATCAACTTTGACTATAGATTTTTCTGGAATAATTTTTGAATCATTAAGTGGTGAGGTGTAATGTGCAGCAATTTCATTTACAGAGACATTACATGGAAAAGCTGGTTTGCCCCCTAGATTTCTTGTTAACCCTTCTACTTTTTCACATATTTCTATGATTGGCATTCCTTCTCTTACGGTTTTTCTTATTTCTTCTCTAACTTCTCTTGCTATTTTCCCTGCTTTTTGAAATTTTTGTAGATCTTCCTCAGGAATCGGCATATTAATGCACAGAATATTTAATCTTATTAAGAGTTAAAAAAGTTAGTCCATCTTTTAATCCTTCGGGACAGTGTTTATTCCGTAAGCCTTAAACTTATAGATTCATCGTTTAGGAAAGGTGTGGATTCAAAAGTTGACTGCTACAGATGAGAAGAAATCTGTTCTTGATCCTTGGGGTACCACGGTTGTTGAAGATTACAATCATCTTTATGAGGAATTCGGAATCCAAAAATTTGACTCTCTGATTTCCCAAATTTCTAACCCGAGCATGTACATGCGGAGAGGAGTAATTTTCGGTCATAGAGATTTTGATAGAGTTCTAGAGACTATGAAACAAGGAGAAGAGTTTGCTGTAATGAGCGGTATCAAACCAACAGGTGAATTTCATTTAGGAACTCTAATGACAGCAAAAGAAATAATATATTTTCAAGAACAAGGAGCCCAAGCATTCTATGCAATTGCAGACATAGAAGCTTATGAGGATAATAGACTTTCTTTCAATGAAACTGAAAAAATTGCTATTGGTAATGTTGCAGATTTATTAGCTTTAGGATTTAACCCAAAGAAAGGCCATATTTATAGACAATATAAAGAACAAAGAGTCCGAGATTTAGCAATCCATTTTGGAGCTGGTGTCACATTGGCTACCATGAAAGCAATTTACGGTGAACGACATATTGGTCTTTATATGTCAGCACTTATTCAAGCAGGAGATATATTAATGCCTCAACTCAAAGATTTTAAAGGTCCAAAACCAACAGTGGTTCCAGTTGGAGTAGACCAAGATGCCCACTTACGTTTGACACGAGATTTAGCTAATAAATTTAAACGAAAATTAAAGTTTATTCCCCCTTCTTCTACATACCATAAGATTCTCAAAGGATTGGATGGCTCACCTAAGATGTCAAAACGGAATCCAATGAGTTATTTTACTTTAATCGAAACAACAAAAGTTATTGGTAAA
>JARRMA010000329.1:0-1870 GCA_037386505.1 Candidatus Bathyarchaeota archaeon | reverse complement strand
GAGATTTGTCCCATATACGAGATTGAGATGTGCCATTTTGTAGAAGATGATAAAGATGTCGTTGAAACATACAAGTGTTGTAAATGTGGAAGTTTGATGTGTGGAGAACATAAATCTAGGACAAAAAAGATTGTCACCAAATTTATTGAAGGACATCAACATAAACGTGAAAAATTAATTGATAAAGCAAGAGAAATTTTGGGTGTTAACTAGGTCGAAACATTTTGATTTCTAATAATTTAATATGGAAAACTAAAATCAAATCAGGTATAATTTTTAAATTAATCAACAATATACTGTTTAAAAAATTAGAATCAAGAATCCTGTGGGATGTATTTCTTGTCTGAACTTAGAAAAAATGAACAAAAAACTTTACTTGCACTACAAGAACTCAAAGGAAAGGGCTTTGTTAACAAAATTATTGAAGTTAGTCGGTTGGCTCATGCTGCAGTTATGAGAGCTGTTCTTTCTCTTGAAGAGAAAAAGCTTATTGTGAAACACGAACAAAAACAAACCATTATTTCACTAACTGATGAGGGTAAGTATCATGCAAAAAATGGTTTACCCGAAAGACGTCTGATAAATTCACTAAAAGAATTAGGTGGAGAAGATTCAGTTAATTCTGTTGTAGAAAAATCAAACTTAGAGAAAAAATTTGTTTCTGTTGCATTGGGTTGGCTAAATCGTAAGAATTGGGCAAAAATAATTAAAGGAAAATTAATTGCATCAGATAATGCTCCTGAAGGGAACGACGAATGCTTATTGTCACTTTTAAAAGAAAAAAGGAAATTAATTGTAGAAGAATTAAATCAGGATTATAAAAAGTCTGTCGAGATTCTTAAAAAACGTAATCTTTTACAAAGTGAAGAGAAGACATTGCGTGAATTGAAATTAACAGATAATGGTTGGACTCTAATAAATAAAGGGATTACTGTTCAAGAAGAGATTAGTCAGTTAACTCCTGAATTGATTCGCACAGGAAATTGGAGAAATATAAATATTAGAAAATTTGATGTAACTGCACCTGGACCCACAACTTATCCTGGAAAAATTCATCCTGTTCAAGAGATTATTCAGCAAGTTAAAGAAATTTTTTTGGAGATGGGGTTCACCGAAATTAGAGGGGAAATGGTAGAAACCGCTTTTTGGAATTTTGATGCTCTTTTTCAGCCTCACTTGTTCTTCGAACTCATACAACAGCAACAACTATTCGTTATTTAACTAATCACAAAGAACCTCCAATCAAAGTTTTTTCTGTAGATCGAGTTTATAGAAACGAAAAATTAGATTACAAACATCTTGCCGAATTCCATCAAATTGAAGGTATAATTATGGATCGAAAAGTCACATTAAGAGATCTAATGGGTACATTGAAAGAATTCTATCAAAAACTTGGATTAGAAAAAGTTCAATTTTGGCCTAGCTATTTTCCTTATACTGAACCCTCATTACAATCTACTGTCTATGTTCCAGAACTAAAAAATTGGGTTGAACTTTGCGGTATGGGAATCTTTCGTCCAGAAGTCTTAGCTCCACTTGGAGTAAAAAATCCTGTTTTGGCCTGGGGTGGTGGATTAGAGCGCTTGATATTATTGAAACTTGGTTTAGAAGATATTCGTTTACTATATAAAAACGATTTAGGGTGGATAAGGAGGAATCCAATTTACCTACAATAACATTAGATAGGGAAAGATTCTCTTCATATGTTGGCCATGAAGTTTCAGTAGAAGATATGGCTAAATGGCTTCCTTGGATTGGAACTGACACCGAAGAAGTCGGACAAGATTATGTGAAAATTGAATATAATCCAAATCGTGTGGATTTTTGTAGCTATACTGGAATTGCTCGAGCTTTTCAAGGGCTTATGGGA
>JARRMA010000328.1:0-2796 GCA_037386505.1 Candidatus Bathyarchaeota archaeon | reverse complement strand
TTTTTCAAGTAGTTCTTTTAATCCTTCTTTTCCTGCAGATTGGGTATCATATGTATTTAGAAGTGAATCTTTCAACTCGTAATGAAGGTAGTTGCCATTTACAAAATCGATTTTTGTAATGCTTGGTCCGCCGATTATTAAGGCCATAATTTTATTGTTTTCCAGAAATTCTTTTGTTGCATATTCTGCAATTCTATGAAAGAAAAATCCAAGTTCCATGTCTCGTTCTCTTTCGTATCGTCTTTGGCTTTGTCCTCCTTTTCCAGATTTTCCAGCGATTCCAGAGGTAATGGTTTTTATTATTTCAAATTGTTCGCCGTTAAGTAAGCCAAAGCTTGCCTCTTTTGAATCTAATGTAATAAATCCTACAATTCTAGGGTTTCGTAACATTTCTCTTAATGGCTCTAAATTGAAATGATGATCGATTTCAAAAATATATGATACAACAGGCTCTGGGGGAACAATTTCTTCTATAGTTAAAACTTCATTTTCTTTATTTTTTTCAACTATTGTTCCAGCAAATATTGCCAGTCCATTATCGGGGATTTCTTTTATTTCTTTTAGATGCTTTATTGTATTTCTAATAACATCTTTAATGCGTTGGTTATCATACTCGTCGTTGATAATTGTAGATTTTGATTTATTTTTAAGGTCTATGATTATATTATCTATTGGTGCAGTTGAAGGAATATAAAGTGAAATAAATTCGTGGTTTCTTCCCTCTTTATTTGATAACCATGCAATTCTTTTTCTAAGTTTGTGTTGTTTTACTGAATTACTAGATGCAATATGACATACATGAGAATGTGTTATTTTTTTAAAACCCAAATTTACCACTTATAACTTTGAATATAATAAAAACTAATTATTTGTTTTCTTTAAAAAAGAATTTTCAGTTGCACATATTAAGTGAAGCCCTTCCCTAAAAATATAATATAATATTCTTTTTTTATAATTTTCAAAACCAGATTTGAATTTCATATTTATTATATATTCTTTTAAATTTACAATTTTAACTAGTGTTCAAAATGGAAACTAATTTTCCTAAAGATCAATCAATGATTTCAGTTGAAGAAACAATTAAAATAGAATCCACAGAATCTAAAAATAATGTTGAACATCAAAAATGTCTTTATCATTTTGGATATTTAGCAGATATATCTAGCCATTCCCTTATTCCCAATTATTGTATTCATTGTTCAAAAGTCATAAACTGAATTAATATCATTTTTTTAAGAAAAAGAAGTTTTGCAAGAAAAACAAGTATTCGTATACAGTTGTTACTAATGAAAAGCTCTTTAGTTTGGTTTTTTTAGTTTGTGTTATTTCTTAATTTTTTTGTCACCTCAAAACAACTGATAAAATACTGATTTATATTATTTCATGAAAAAATTAAAGGAACAATCATGATTGAATTCGATGTTTGCTGGAAAATCCGAGCGAGCACTTCCTTTAAAACAGGTTACCGATACGATTTTACTGCTGTTTGGTTTATCGGTATTTCTTAAGTTTTAGATGCCCAGTTTGCGGAAGCAATTTTCTAAAATCTATCTCATAAAATAGCGCGTTAATATGATTGGATCAATTCAATTTCTATGTTTGTTTAACTATTTTATCTAAAAAACTGGGGAGTTTAGCGCTAGCAGATATGTAAAACAAGTCTTTTATGTATCTTATAATAAACTAAAAAAATTGAGATGAAAAAAATGGATCTTGAAGGATTACTAACAGACTTTGTTACTGATGTTGTTTCAGCGTTACCAGCTGTAATCGCTGCTATTATAGTGCTGATCATTGGATATATCGTTGGAAAATTTGTAGGAAGTGCAGTAAATAAACTAATAGAAAAGATGGGTATTGAGAAAACCTTTGATGAAACAGATGCAGGAAAAGCTTTTAGAAAATCTGGAATGGACTTATCCTCATTTATCGGTGGAGTCACAACTGCTTTCATATTCGTTATTTCTATAGTTTTGGCAATTCAAATATTAAACATCGGTGGATCAATAGGTACGTTCTTAGTAGATATTGCAGCATATTTGCCCAAACTTTTAGGCGGAGTCGTAATAATAGTATTAGGCACTGTTCTTGTTGGTTTTATCGCCAATCTAGTTGGTACTACATTAAAGCCCATATTTCCTAAAGCAAAATCTGAAATTGCTGATATGCTAAAGAATCTTTTGCAAATCGGTTTAGTTGCTGTTATTCTATTTATTGCACTTGACTTAATGGAACTCTCAGGAGAACTTGTTTATCCATTGATTCTTGGGTTTGTAATTATCGGTGCAGGCATTGCTTTAACTGACGGTTTAATCAAATCAATAACTGATGACCATAAAGAGTTTGTTCCAGTTGCAGGATATGCAAAATTTGTTTTGTACAGTATTTTCTTAGTTATCGGTGCAGGAGCAATATTTGCCACATTTGACGGAGTAACAAACGTAATAGCTAACATTTCATGGGCTTTCGCAATAGCAATGGGAATAATGCTAATTCCAGTAATCTATAATCTAGCAAAGAAAATGATAAAAGAAACATAAAAACAAGGAAACAAATTTTCTTTTCCCCTTCTTTTTTGTTTTATTAATATCTCTCAGTCAGCACTACTATTTTTTTGTCTTGACCAAACTAGATGGTTGTTTAAGTTGAATCCTTAATATAACATAAAATCGAAAATTACAACATAAAAGATTAACTTAGTTTAGCTTGATATTTTAAACTAGTGATTAAAGGACTATTTACTTATTAGGTGATTTTAAAGAATTTGTTTGTTTTAATTGAAAAATTTTCTTTATT
>JARRMA010000327.1:0-2908 GCA_037386505.1 Candidatus Bathyarchaeota archaeon | reverse complement strand
CTTCACTATAGGTTACATTTTAAAAATGAAAAAAGAGAATGTATTGAATATGTTTTTCCAGTAGAAACCTAGGGGTAGATTCTATACTTGTGAAAGCCATAAATTAAGTCAATTTTAAGTATATAATCTTAAATAATGCCTAAATTCTTAAACAATTAACTAAATATTCACAAGTGAGTAAACTTAACAAAAACTGATTTTGTTTATTCAATTTTTTTATCATTCAAAGATTTAGAAGTATATCGATTATTGATTTTAGGACTCAGACCCCCTTATTTCCATTGTATAGAAGATTTGACGCAAGTTTTCTATTTCTACCTTAAATTTATTTTTTTGTAGACTTTTATTCAAAAAATTCGATAAGCAACACTAAATATTAATTATAACATTACCTAAAACGAGATTCTTTTTTATTAAAATATAGAGAACCAAATTCAGATTCTTTTTGAATAATAATCGAATATTAAACATAATTTTCCATCAGAAATATAGGGGTGCGAGAATACAATCGAGCCAAATATTTAATGTGACATAGAGGAGATTACAAGACTGACTAAAATCGATACTCTTGAAGATGTATTTGACCGTTTTCTGAGTAATACACAGATTTTCAAAGACCGAGAGGTATTACGTCATGATTATATTCCTGATAAACTTCCGCATCGCGATAAGCAAATACATTGTCTAGGGGGAATTGTAGCACCAGTTCTGAGATGTTGTCCTTGCTCAAATGTTTTTATTTATGGAAAAACTGGCACAGGAAAAACAGCAGTCACAAAGTATGTTTTAAATAAATTGACTTCTAAGGCACTTGAATTAGGATCTGATATTGAAGTTTGTTATGTGAACTGTCGTCTTGCCGGAACTGAGTATCGTATTCTTTCTAGTTTGTGTGAGGTTCTAAATGTAAAAGTTCCGTTCACAGGACTAGCTGTTGGGGAAGTTTTTGATAGATTTAAAGATGGGTTAGATCAACAGAAAAAAATATTCATAGTAGTTCTCGATGAGATTGATGCTTTAATAAAGTCACGTGGTGATACACTTCTTTACGAATTAACTAGAATCAATGAGACTCTTCGTCATGGTCGTACATCTATAATAGGAATTTCAAATGATTTAAGATTTAAAGAATTTTTGGATCCACGAGTCCTTAGTTCTTTGAGTGAAGAAGAGATTGTTTTTAGACCTTATGATGCGGCTGAATTACAAAATATTCTATGGAGACGTGCTCAGTTGGCTTTTTTTGATGGAGCTCTAATGGATAGTGCGGTTTCCTTGTGTGCTGCATTGGCTGCTGCGGAGCATGGCGATGCTAGACGAGCTTTAGATTTACTTAGAGTTGCAGGGGAACTTGCAGAGCGAGAAGGACGAGACTGTGTCAGTGAAGAGCACGTTCGGGAGGCAGAGAAACGTGTGGAACATGATCGAATTTTAGAGGTCCTTGAGAACCTACCTTTACATTCAAAATTAGTTTTGTGTAGTGTTTACCTTTTAGGTAAGATAAAATTAAGTTAT
Organism: Candidatus Bathyarchaeota archaeon; assembly: GCA_037386505.1. GTDB lineage: Archaea > Thermoproteota > Bathyarchaeia > Bathyarchaeales > Bathyarchaeaceae > Bathyarchaeum. Next base: position 1,393 of record JARRMA010000327.1, on the reverse strand, counting down.
ACTATAACTGGTGATATTTATGGAATATATTGTGAACTCTGTGGTCAATCCGGTCTTTCTCCTTTAACTCAAAGACGTGTTAGTGGTTTAATAAGCGAGTTGGATATGATTGGTTTATTAAATGCGCGTATTGTAAGTATGGGTCGACATGGACGTACCAAAAAAATTCGTTTAGGAATAGGTCGTAGTCTTGTAAGAAAGGTATTCGATAATAATGATCGTTTTCGTGATCTATTAGGTTATGTTCCTAACTGTTTTGCTGACTTGTAAAAAAAGAATTTTTAATTTACCATTGTTTTGTAAAGTTTATCGTAGAAATTCTGGTTGTTTGTAAATTAACTATTGGTACAATTCCGGGATCAGGTTTGAGACCCATTTTTTGTTGAAAGTCCGTTTGCTCTTGCCAAGCTCCCGAATTTACTATGAGTGTTCCTTTATAATTGTTACATTTTATTACATGAACATGTCCTGCATGAAAAATATCAGGAACTCTGTCTATCAAAAATTTGAACTGTTAAAGAACAGAATTATACGTGACGAAAGGTATATTATTGTTTCTAAAGAGAAATGAATCTGAGGGACATTCATGAGTGAAGGAGAGAGGCTACAAAAAGCTGTTTCCTTTACTATATCATCTAAACTTCGCCCATGAAATAATAACAATTCCACTCCATGAAGACTTATTGAAGAAGGATTTCCTAGTGAAAATATCTTTCGAACTTCATTTAATGGTTCTGCATAATCCTTCGGAAGGGCTGGTTGAGGTAATGCCTTTCTTGATGCGTCATGATTTCCTGGAATAATGATGATTTCAATATAATCAGGAACTTGTTCGATAAGTTTAGCTGCTTCATTGTATTGCTCATAGATGTCTGTAATAGCTAAACCATCAAGCTGTCCAGGATATATACCAATTCCATCTACAATATCACCAGCTATTACTAGATATTTGATTCTACCAGCAATTTCTCTAATTTTATCGCTACCTTTTTTGCCTTTAAGCCAACTTAAATACCTGTTAAATTCTTTTGCCATAAATTTTTTGCTTCCAACATGTAAATCAGACATTAAAGCTGCATAAACAGGTAGTGAAGCTCTGTTTGGTGTTTTTTGTGGGATCTCAGGTAAAATGAAATCTTTTGCAATAATCAAATCATTATTTGCTTTAATTCCATTCACACATACAACTTGATCTAAAAGTAGAGATCTTGCTTTTTCTATTATTTCTTTACCTAAATTTGAGGATACTAATACGGTTGCACAGGCTTCTAAATCTTCGATTTTTACGAAGAGTCTTCCTTTCGCTTCAATTTTTTCTGTTACCATACCAATAACATTAATTTTCGATTTCTTACGTGCTTTTAGAGCAATCGATATCGGAATTGCATTTTTT
>JARRMA010000326.1:0-2977 GCA_037386505.1 Candidatus Bathyarchaeota archaeon | reverse complement strand
AAGAAAAAAGCTACTCCTGGCTTGTAACGCCGCTCGAAAATAGCAATAACCGATCTTTATGTAAAGCTCTCCAGCTTTTTCAAAATCTAATTTTGTCAAATTATAAGCAGTTAGATAATAGTCTATTGCTTCAAGCCAGGAGTAGCTTTTTTCTTTCTCTTTTGCCTCTAGAAGAATTTTTTCAAGGTTATTTCTGAATTCCAAAGATGATCAAATCTATTATCATCTGAAAGTTCAAATAATTTTCTGCAAATCTAATGATCCGGATAAAAGATAGTTTATGTTTTAGAAAATAATGATGTTAAAATCTCAACACCAAACCATTTAGATATACTTCTACAAGTTGATCGTCGAAGAAAACTATTTAGTTAAGCATATTGGATTTTTGATATATTCCTGATTTCTTAGCTTTTTAATTATTATTGACTTCTTACAGTCTAATGGATCATCACTTTGAAGTATGTTTATTTCTCCATCAAACAAGTCGAGAATAGCATTTACCTGATCTGCAGGATGCATAGTAGAATTTATCACTGCCAACATTGTAAACCCTTTAGAGCCTAAATCTGTAATTAATTCTGAAATCCATCTTCTTGTCGCTTCAGCTTTATGTGTAATTAAAACATCAGAAACAGTTTCTATGCAAATACGTTTCTTTTTTGACAGAGATATTTTTCTGTATGCTTTAGTTAACGAAATAGAAAGATTAGTCAAATCGGTTTTACTTCTTAATTTAAAGACATTGGGAAGATCAGGAACTCGAATTTTCGGTTTAGGATTGCTCAAGAAAAGAAAGAAATTGGGACGCTCTAACAAGTTTTCCAAACCATCAGCTTCTTGAGAGACATAAAATATTACTTCATCATCTTTTAGTCCAGCATTAAGGAAATTCTTGATCAGATATTCTCTCTCATCACTAGGAGATCCAGTCAAAACTAATGAATATTCATTTGGGATACCTCCTAACAATAATGAATCAAGTTCAAATGTTCCTGTAGAAACACGATCTTCAAAAACAACTTCCTCAACGGTTATCTCTAACATTTTTAATTGCAAAGTTTTTTGTTGTCCAATCTCGTTTAAATAATAAACTTTGGGAAATAGTTTGAATTTTCCCTTTTTTGATGGTTGAAGAGTTATTTTTACCTCTACTAGCTTTAATGGCGATAACTGCTTTCCTTTCATATTAAGACAGTTATCCTCGATTCTGAAGATTTCAGGTTTTTTAACTACCACAAAAGTTGCGGGAATAAAATCTTCAACTTTAGTTACTAATGCAGGTTCTCTTCCAGCATTAATAAACTCAACAGACAAAATGAAAGACTCACCAACTTTAACTTGGTTTGTATTAGTGACCAAATTAGCTTGAATATTAGCATGTTCAAAACTTTCCAAACCAACAGAGACTTCACTAGAAGGTATTGGACCTGAAAAAGATGAAGTAGTTGAAGCTATTATTGGGGCTTCCATTACTTGACTTAAAGAAATTGCTAATTTCTTTTCTTCTCGAACATTAGTTAGTATCTCTTGTACTTTCGAGGTTTTTTCTGGCTCTTTGGTCTGGTTCGCTTTCTGCTTTGTTAATGTAAATGTAAGCATCAAAAAGACGCTGAGTACCTTTAGCATATTCTGAAGCATTCTTAAATCCTGCACTAAGATAATTTGTTGCTGCACTTTTTATGAAACGTTTAGCTTTACTATGTTCATTTAAATCTAACATTGTTTGATAATTAATTCCTGCAGCTAAACCTCTACAAAAATTACTATTTCCTAATGCCCAAAGACTTGCCTTTTTAGTATAACTGTATTCTTTAGCCTTCTCAAATAGTTCTGCAGCCTCTAGATATAATTCAGAAGAAGATCTTTCTTCTGCAGAAGCCATTTTTCCCCAAGCTTTACAAAGAGTTCTAATATATTCCAATTCCTTTCGGTCGGTTTCAATTTCTATCTTATTAATAATTTCAGAAAAATTCTGAACTGCTTTTTCATAACTTTTTGAACTATCTAGATAGTTTCCCTCTCTGTCTAGAAGTTTAGCGTCTTCCATTAAAATTCGCGCTTGACAGTATTTTTGTCTAAGAACTGAAGATTTCAGTATTTCAGTGATCAAATCTGTTTCTTCAGTTGTTAAGTTACCTGTAATTCTATTTTTGATATTATTTTCCGTTTCTAAGAAATATCCGTTTGCATCTTCAAATTTGTATATTGCTTCTTGAGGCTTTTCTTTTCTACTTGATTCTTCAGCTTGCTCAATCTTAGACCAAGCAAAATAGTTAGAGGATAAGTCGTTCCAATCATCTAATTCTTGGTGAAGACTTCCCGCATCTTCATAATTTTTTGCTGCTTGGGCATATTCTTCTCTAGAATGATGATATTTTGCTTGTACTATCCTGTTCCAAGCATTCATGTATCGAGAATGGTTTATATAATAATTCTTAAGGTTTGATAATTTTTCAGAAGCTTTAGTAAAAGCTTTAGATGCTAAATCAAAATTGTTTGCAGCCATCAAGTATTCCTTTTGCTGGTCCTGGATTTTTGCTTTTTGCCAATATGATTCAGCTAGATTTGAAAAATGATTAATCTCATTGTAGGTTAAGATCGCCTTGTCGATAATTACAATAGCTTTTGTTAGTAAATTATATTCCTTTGACATTGAAAAAATTTTATACAAGATTCTAGCGATTTGAAAGTATTGATTTCCTCTCTTAATGGCAACCCATTCTTGAGTAGATTTCCCACCATCTTTTTCAAGTAAGGTTAAATAGCGCTCTATTGACTTAATTGCACTTTGAAGCAAATTGGTCCTTTTTTTCTCATCTTCTTCAAGTCTAGCCAAACTAATTTGAATTTGCGCTTCACTTTGGCCATGGGTTTCCAAGGACTAGCTGAAATTAATTCAAATATTGATGAAAAGAAACAGTTCCTTCTTTTGGCTTTAAAAAACAAGAAAAAAGATCATAGAATCAGCAAAAAATTT
>JARRMA010000325.1:0-3554 GCA_037386505.1 Candidatus Bathyarchaeota archaeon | reverse complement strand
TGCAAATTTCACCCTTACTCCTGATGCTACAGCCCTCAAAAATGCAGATGCTCAAATAGAATTCTATCAATTCAGGTTATACTCAGATGTGGCATCAATCGTTAACATAACCTATAGTGTTGCAGTAACTCGAGACGAACCTTTCGATCCAGAAATTCCTGGAAGCTATTATACGGCAATCACTGGCGTTGGAGGAAACAAGTTCTATTTCGCAGATGGAACCACATATGATGGCAATATAATTGCAGGCGATAGCATAAGCGGTGGCGCCCAAGTTTTAACTAGTTCAGGTTTACCACTTGAGAATTATACATTGGCAGTTGTAGGTTCCTACATAGCTGACTACAACGGGGATAATTCAGTGCAGGCGTTAGCTGAGCTGAGAAATGCTCAGGATCTATATATTGACGTGAGCAAAATCTGTTCTGTTTCTTATCAGAGTAACTCTAGTTCAACTTCGGCAACCACTACAACCCTAGCTAGCGACGAAATCCTATGTCAAATTGAGTTAACAAAAATCGAGAACGGCTTCGTTTACGGAACCTACACTGAAGGAACAGTACCATTCCCTATACAAACTCCATAGGTTGATAGCATCTTTGGCTAACGAGGAACTTGACGGAAATACTTTAATCGTGTATGCCTACCTGGTTCACGAAGGCAAACCAGTAGGTACCAGAGATGTCACAAGAGGTGCCAACCTAAGCAGCACAAGCGTGGCACACAGAAACCTACAGAAACTTGAAGATCTCGGTCTAGTAGAGAAGAAATACGGAGATTACGTGCTGAAAGAAAAAACAGGCATCAAAGGTTTCGTGTGGATCGGCAGGAATCTTGTGCCAAAGCTACTTTTTTATTCCTTATTTTTTATAGGTGCATTAGGCGCTGAAATCACGAGCGTATTGTTTAATTTTTTGGTTTTCAATTTAATTCCCGACATCAGTTTCATTTACTTAACAGGGATGACTGCTATTGCAATGATTCTTTTCCTATACGAAGGAATATCACTTAATAAAAAGTTGAAAAATCTGAATTATTAAGCAAATGCGCAAAATTAAAATTAATTATGGTTGGATTTTTCAGTCAGATATTCCAAGACAGAAACTATGTAATACTTTATTTTTTGGATGTAAAATGTCAAAAAGTAAAGTTGCGTACGAAGATATGCCTATTTGTAAAGCGTCTTCATTTGGAATGATATTAATTGTTGCGAAAACAAAAGAAGCACATCCGCCTAGAATTTTAATATTTGAAATTGTTACAGAATTTATTTCTATTTGACAATATTCTGAAAGATATTGTTTTTGAATATCGTCTATTTCAACGTCAACTATTGTAGCATTTTCAACAGATACTTTGTATGTGGGAGTAATAGCTAAGTTTCCTTGATTAGATGTCATTAATTCGACTGCAAGAATGTCTTCAGATAAGTCTATTTCATTTGTAAATAATTGAGTTTCAATTTCTGCATATCCCAACTGAGAAGCAGTCCAAATTAAAATAGCAATAGCATTAACAAGAAAGAAAATTTTTCAATAATTTCAATTTTTTCTGATCCAAAATAGTGATCAATTCTTATTCCATCATTGCTGATATCCAAAATTCCTATTGATTTTAATTTTCTAATTTGCCAACTTATTGCCTGAGATGATATTCCTGTTTTATTTATCAAACTTTGATGTGAAACAATTTTTTTCAATTTTTTTCACTCAGCTTTCATCACTTATTTTTGTTAGTTCAGTAATTGGCGTTTTAACTGGTGTTTTTTTATGGGAAAAATTTAACCCGCCTTATATTAGATTAGGCATAAACTAAAGAAACAGTAATTAAAAATGGTCAAATTTTTCTCAATAATTAGGTTCGTTTTTATTCTCTGAAAAATTATACCATTTAAAAATTTCTCTAATAACATCAGATGAATTTTTACCTTCTGAAAGAAGTTTCTTTAAATCATTCAGATCTTTTACTTCTTCCATTTTGCAATTCCCAGACTTGATTAAAATATAAATAAAAAAGAAAAAGAGGTAAAGTTTTTTTGAAGAAATCTACTGATTCGATTTCTTGTTTAGTGAAATGCTTTTTTGATTAATTGAAGTTTTTTCTGAATTTCTTTTGAATAGACCTCAGGTTCTTTATTTTCTGTTTTATCGCTTTTGGTGTAAAACGAGTCCCGAAGTGCCATGTTTGTTGTAAAGTTTTTCATTCATTTTCCTCCTTACTCTTCATTTATTTATGTTGATGGGGGATCTTGGATATTGACAGGTTTGTTGATTATATTTTTGAGTCCGGTGTCATCCGTAACTGTAAGGGTGACTTCGTATTCATCTGCAATTGTATATGTATGAGTAATTTCTACTCCTGTTTGAAGATCGCTTCCATCACCTAAGTTCCATTCATAAGTGGTGATTGCTCCATCGATATCTGTGCTAATTGAAGCATCAAACGTTATAGTTTGATCAATTATTGGATCTTCTGGATCGTAAGTAAATTCGGCTATGGGTGGATTTTCTTCTGAAATTGTTGCTTTTAATACAGGTCGTAAAGTGTTACTGTTGCTAATAGCAATCCAATTGGGTTCCATATCAATTGTGACTGTTCTTGTTCCTTCATCAAACAATTCAAATTGAGTTATAACATCAATTTTGCCTGGAGGAACCTTTAATTCAACGATATCATCTGGTGTCTGTTTGTAAGAGGCGTTAGCTTCTGAAACAAACAATCTTATCTTGGTGTAATTGCCTGAAGGTATTTCCTTTGAAGCCAATTCAAGAGTTTTCCCATTTTGATAATCAAGTAAATTAAATGTGATTTCGACATCTTCTACAAGTACCAGCCATGCGCCGCCTTCACCATTTTCACCTGATTTATGAACTTCAACATCAGTGATTGTAATGTTTAATTCTGATAATTCAACAGGCGCATCAGTCAGCAAAACATTCAATCTTCCAGTTTTACTTTAAACAATTGCTGTCGCAAGATATAATACAATGTTTTTGAACACTCTGTTCAACTAATTGAACAACGGTATTTAGACACAGAAAGAATATACCGGAAAAGACCTACAAAACAAAGACTACTAATGCCTACAAAAATAACAAACATAGAACAACAACTTGAAGATGTAGAAAATAAATTAAAAAATTATAGCAATTTCTTTAATGGATTTGCCTTATTAAAAATTGATCTAACACCCTAAACTAGTCTGATAGATTCAAAAACAAATGATATCGTCGAAGCATATGAATTATTTACGTGTGTGCATTGGAAAATTCTTCTATATCAATTAAAATTCTTAAAACTAAATTAAATTATTTAGTAGTAATTTTGCATTGGGAAAGAAAGTCTTGTCTAAGTTAGATGATTGCCTTTAACCTTTTTGAGTAAATAATTTGGAGGGGAAAACCCAACAAAAAAGCTTTCAAACTTTAGGCTTTCACACTTCAGGATTGGGAAACGTTAGGACATAATCGAAATGAAGAGAATATGCTTACAAATCAAAGATTACTAATTAAGTTATAAAAAAGATGACATTTGGTTTACTAAACTTAAAAATA
>JARRMA010000324.1:0-2726 GCA_037386505.1 Candidatus Bathyarchaeota archaeon | reverse complement strand
TTGAGAAAGAGGAACCAAAACCAACAACTTCACAAAAAGAAAAAGTAATACCTAAAAAAGAAACATCTGGAAAGAAAGTTGATTCAAAAATAGATTCTAAAGTTGAAACACCTTCTGTAGAGAAAACAGTACTTGATAAAACTGAATCAAAAGTAATTAACTCAAAACATCAATGGACAAAAAATCCTATGCTTAAACCCAAAATTGAAAAAGTAACAGTAAATATGTCTGAAGGAAAGTCTGGGGCTCCATTACAACAAGCAGTTAAAATTCTTAAGGGACTTACCGATCAAGAACCTTCAAAAAGAGCTGCTAAAAAAACAATCAGGGAATTCGGAATACGAAAAGGTGAATCTATTGCCTGTCTTGTTACAATTCGAGAAGAAAAAGCTGAAGAATTCTTACGTAAAGCTTTTTACGCAATTGAAAACAAAATCTCAAAATATAATTTTGATCGGCAAGGCAATTTTTCTTTTGGAATAAAAGAACACATAGATTTACCGGGTGTAAAATATTCTCCTGAACTTGGGATTCATGGTATGGATGTTTCAGTTTCATTGGGTCGAGCAGGATATCGAGTAAAACGCAGACATCGTGCAAGATCGAAGATTGGGAAAAAACATCTTTTAACTACCGACGAAGCGATACTATTTATTAAAGACGAGTTTGATGTTGAAATAACATAAAATGGTGAATTCATGGTGAAGCAACAATCTGAAAAAGTGCAAAAGATGGGTAAAGGAAGCAGGCCCTGCAGACGATGCGGTTCTTATGGTTCTCTTATTCGAAGATACGGTTTGGATTTGTGTCGTCAATGCTTTAGAGAAATCGCTCCAGAATTAGGTTTTAGAAAATATGAGTAGACGGGAGATGATACAGGTTTGCCTATGATGGACACGCTTGCAGATGGTTTGACAACAATCATAAACAATGAGATGCGGCGAAAACGTGAATGCATAATTAATCAAGCTTCTAAATTATTAGGGAGTGTTTTGAGAGTTATGCAATTAAATGGTTATATCGGAGAATTTGAGTACATTGATGATGGCCGTCAGGGAAAATTTAGAGTACAACTTCTGACTTCTCAGGGTGTTATATCCCACAAAGATGTAAAAGAGAAAAAGATCGGTGGGCGTCTTTTAGCGTTTGTATATTAGGAGAACTAGAAATGCGTTCAATTGAAACTGTGGCAACTGTCGAAATTCCTGAAAAAGTTGATGCATTGCTAGACGGTAGAATTATTACGATTAAAGGAGAAAAGGGAGAATTAACAAGAGATTTTTCTCATGCACCTATAAATATTAATCTTGACGGAAAAATGGTTACCGTTCAGGCAAATTGGCCGAGGAAGAAAGAAGCTGCTTTAGTTGGCACAGTTCGTTCTCATATTGAAAATATGGTCAAAGGAGTCACTAAAGGATTTACGTACAAAATGAAAATTGTATTTTCCCATTTTCCGATAACTGTTAAGATTCAAGGTAAATCTTTTACTATTAATAATTTCACTGGTGAAAGAAGTCCTCGTAGTGCTAAGATAATGGGTAATACCAAGGTAACACTGAATGGAGATGATGTTATTATCCAAGGGATAGATCTTGAGGATGTCAGTCAAACAGCTGCAAATATTCAAAATTCAACAAAAATAAGAAGTAAAGATCCAAGAGTATTCCTAGATGGAATTTATATTTATGAAGAACGTGAGGGAATAGAAGAATGACTGAAGAAAAAGAAATGATACCCGGAAAATTCCCTAAGAAGGATTATGTTAAGCACCATAAACCAAAATTTAGACGCCAAGAAAGTTGGAGATACAAACGTGTTACTGATAGGTGGAGAAGACCTCATGGTATAGATAGTAAAATGAGGAAAAAAATTAAAGGATGGCCTCCATCTCCTACAACGGGATATCGAAGCCCTAAAAAATCTAGGGGCCTACATCCTTCAGGATTTTTAGAGACAAGAGTTCAAAGCATTGATGATATTTCAGGAATAGATCCTGAGTTACAAGCAATTCGTATTGCTCGGACAGTTGGAGAAAGAAAAAGGGTTGAGATTTTAGCTTTAGCTTCAGAACGAGGTATCCACGTCTTAAATCCAAGAAAAATGCGTGTATCTGAAGAATTAAAGGAAAGCGAGGAAATAGAAGAAAACGAAAAATAGTTAGCGTGGAGCGAAGAAAATTTGAGTTTAAAAAGTCAACGACGGTTAGCTTCTGAGATTATGAAAATTGGTCAAGGTCGAGTTTGGATAGATCCAGAAAGAATAGATTATGTTGAAGCAGCTATTACACGGGAAGAAATAAGAAAATTAGTGAATGAGGGTGTTATCAAATCCCTTCCAAAAAAGGGTGTTTGTCGTGTTCGTGCCAGAATCTTGAAAGAAAAACGTAAAAAAGGTCTGAGAAGAGGACCTGGAGGAAAAAGTGGTCCAGCAAGATCTAAGATATCAAAGAAAGAAGCTTGGATAAACAGAATCAGGCCAATAAGAAGAAGATTAATTGAACTTAAAGACAGTCGAGCAATCTCAGAAAGTGTCTATCGTCAAATGTATGATATGTCAGAAAGCGGTGCATTCAAGTCTAAGGCAGAATTAGAACGCCACATACGAACACATAATTTATGGAGGAGACGATAATGGCAACAGGTCCAAGATATAGAGTTCCTTTTCGTAGAAGAAGAGAGGGAAAAACAAATTATCGTACACGTAGAGCTTTAGTTCTTTCAAGG
>JARRMA010000323.1:934-2593 GCA_037386505.1 Candidatus Bathyarchaeota archaeon | reverse complement strand
CCCCACAATAATAGTCAAAATCGAAAAAAAGATGTTATCTAAATTAGATATACTCCATTCACCGATTGCATCAAAAAAATCCAGTGGATTCATTTTGAAACCTCTAATATGATTCTAATTAATGCACTAAAATCTTTAAAAGCATTCCATATGCAATCATACAATTATCTAAAAGAAATAGAAGGGTCTCAAAACGATACTTTACAGCTTACCACTTTTAGCAATATCACTTATTCTAATAATGCTAATTAGTGACAGAATTATACATTACGTTCTAATAATCTCAAAAGCCTTAGGATTATCTCAAATGGCTGCAGGATTCATTCTCCTTTCAATCATCACATCTTTACCAGAGCTGTCAGTCTCTACAGTTGCTTCACTAGCTGGAGAAGGAGGTCTTTCTGTTGGTAATGTTCTGGGGTCAAATGTTGCAAACTTAACTGTAATCCTAGGATTGGCAATACTTTTTTCTAGAAAAGCAATCAACATTGACGGAGAATCAAACAAAGAACTAGTCCAATTTCTTTTTATTTCTTCAATAATTCCACTATTTATTGTTCAAAGAGGTAGTTTGGGTCCAATCCTAGGAATTGTTCTCTTGGTTTTATTTGCATATTTTGGAATAACCGTCTCAAGAAAAACTGAAACAAATCTTTTGGATGAAGAACCTAAATTACAAAAAGAAAAGGGAATATCGATTGTTTTAATCAAATTCGTGGTTGGGATAGCCATTATAATTATTCTATCCAAATTTGCTGTCGATAGTTCTATAGATATTGCTAACTTTGTCGAATTACCATCTTCAATAATTGGTGCAACAATTATCGGTTTAGGAACATCTTTACCTGAATTAGCTACAACTATCCAAGCTCTCAAACAAGGATTTGTTAGCATGGCTCTAGGAAACTTGCTGGGAAGTTGTATTACTAATATTACATTAATCCTTGGAGTTTCTTCTATGCTTTCATTTTCAGACGTAAATGTTTTAGCTGTACAAAGTATAATGTTCTATGTTTTACTTTCCTCACTAAGTGTTTGGTACATGGTAGGATCAAGTGGATGTCTCACCAAAAAAGGAGCATTGATCCTTTGTATAATTTATATCGCTTTTATTTTACAACAAGTTGGAGTATCATTATTTTTTTAAGATCCAAAATTTCATATCTGCTAAAAAGAAAATAATACACAATACAAAATTTCTCAATGTAGGTAACCAAAGATTATTTCAAAAATAAAATTTTTAAGTTTATTCAAAATCGATTTTTATAAAATTTTTATGGTTTTCTTATAAGAAAATCAGAAAAAATAGACTATTTGTTATGTCCTAGATGTTCGATTATAATGGCAATTTGGACATGAAAAAAATACTTGCTTTTTTCCTTTAAGTTTTCGCGTAATCATTTCTGTTTCGCATCTTGGACAGTTCATATTAAATCCATCCTGTAATCATAATAGTGTGTCAATCCCATCTTTTTGTTCATGTATAATATATCTGTTTCATCCAGAATTTCTGAAGAGATTAGCTCATTATTCATTTTTTCCTATTTTTCATTTTTTATACTACTTTGCTTATAAATAGTATGCTTATAGATAATGTTCAAGCATTGAATGGAGCTGTTGAACAGTGAAAAAATATGCTTTCGTTGCCTTGAATTATGG
>JARRMA010000323.1:0-900 GCA_037386505.1 Candidatus Bathyarchaeota archaeon | reverse complement strand
TACACATCCTAAAAAAGACATCAGAGGATTCGCAGATTTTGTTGAACGTAAAACAGGTGATGCACAAAATCTCTGGTTATCTTTAGGTCATGAATCATTATTATTTAATTATGAAGAATATCAAAAATTCTTACTTGGAAGAAAAACAGCTACTTTTGTTAGATTTAAAAATTTGAAAGAATTTTCAACTCCTATCTCAGAAGATTCATGGAAGAAAATTATTAATAAAGAAAGAATACCGCAAGGCGGAATGTACCTTACTAAAAAAATGACAAACCAATTGCTAAGTTTAAACACTTAAAAAAACTCAAATAATAAATGAACTGTTTTCTATGATCTAAGATTTTGCATCAGTATCTGGAATTTTTTTAATGGTATTCCAAAAACTCTTTTTGAATGAAATATTTTAAACTGGAAAATTTTAATTTAAGAAATGTATAAAGGCTTCTTGGCTAAAGAATAATTTAAGTGATTGATTTGACACGGGTAAGGGTTCAAAAGATAGAGTCCATAAGAGACCCTGAAGGTAATCTTGGAAAACGGATTGAATTAATTGAAGATCGGGTAATTCCAAGATTTGCTGTAAGACCTGAAACAGAAGAGGCAAGAATGGTTCAAGAAGTAATGAAAACTGTTCAGCAGCAGATACCAATTCTTTCAACTCAACGAACCCAATTTACTCTTCCAAAAATGATACTTTTTCTTACCGAAAATGAATATGAACAACTTGGAATTGATTTTGATGTTAATCAACTCTATACCTTAGAACTATCTGGACAATCAATAATGTTCAAATCGGTACTTTAAAAGACTCATATCATCGATTAAGTTCCTGATCTTTGATTTTATACTTCGTTTAATGATTGTTGAGAATTAATGAAAGTTAGAGTTCACGTTTTT
>JARRMA010000322.1:0-2544 GCA_037386505.1 Candidatus Bathyarchaeota archaeon | reverse complement strand
TATTTATGATGATCAAACCAAAAACTGGAAAAAAACGTTCAAAAATTAATAGTAACCTAAAGATGAAAGGAGCCAAATGTATAAAGAAAGGAATATGCTCCCAAAAAATTGGAGCTAATTTATTTAGATTCAGCTTTTTCACCTTTTTCAGCATGTTTTATAACTAATTTTACTGAAAGATCTACAACCATCTCGTTTTTGTGATTTTCGACAGAAAATCCCCATTCATTCACATCAACATGCAAATCTTTCACTAATTCCGAAAAATTCTTTTTAAACTCAGAAAAAGCATTTTTTACCTCGTCAACTTTTTTAGATACATCTACTTCATTCTCCATTTTTATTCACCTCCCATAATATAAACCACAATAAACTACAAGTAATGATGTTTAGTCACTTTTATTCTTTAATTATTAATGGTTTATTTGACTATTAGCACAGGACATTGAGCATGATCTGCAACTCTGTCACTTACACTTCCTAGAAAAAACTCTTTAATCCCCCCTAATCCACGACTTCCCATAACTATTAAATCAAAATTCTCCTCTTTTGCTATTTTTACAATTTCATCTGAAGCTCGTCCATTTACTAAATTCTTTAAAACCTTTAAATTAGGTTTAATTTTTTTAGCTTTTCTAAATGCTTTTGCAAGTACTTTTTTGTGAGCAGACTCCATTTCGTTTATATACACCCTTGGAGTCTCGAGCGGTGACATAGGATGAGTTACAAACATTGGTCCAGTTGTAACGTAAGCCTGAGCAACACTAAATAGCATTATTTCCGCAGAATATTTTTCAGCTAAATCTAAAGCATAATTTAGCACCTTATCTGAGTGTTCTGAACCATCTATAGGTACTAAAATTTTTGAAATTTTTATTCTGCACTTTCTTCTCCCCTTTTTCCATTTCTAACTAATACTGAATTAAAATCGATTCTGCTTTATGTCATAATCTCAAATTCGGTTATATATTTATTCATAATTGAAAAAATGAAAATCTTATAAATTAATTGAACCAAAATTTAAGAATTTAAATTTTAAAAATGAATGGAAAGGTATACAAACGATTACATTGTAAACATCGAATTTATTTAATATTATTTACTGCAGCAATTTAGGATTATACCTAAATGACAATTTTTCATATTCCAGCTGAAGAAAAATATCAAAAATTCTTTCCAAAAAAACTAGAAATAATGAGGTTTGAAAATGTTTAAGAACATATTATTTGAAAATAGAAAAGATGCAGGAGAAAAATTAGCAGCAAAATTGGAAAAATTTAGAAACAAAAAGATAATGGTTCTAGCTATTCCCCGAGGAGGAGTTATAATTGGTTACGAAATCGCTAAGAAACTTCATGCTCCTTTGGATATTATAGTACCCCGAAAGCTAAGAGCACCAAATCAACCAGAATATGCAATTGGTGCAATTACAGAAGATGGAAACGTAATCTTAAACGAACATGCTGTCAATTCTTTGCGAATTTCTGATGAATATATAAAACTTGAAAGTCAAAGACAAAAAATGGAGATTGATCGTAGATTAAGAATCTACAAAGGAAACCAAAAGATACCCGATCTTACAGGATATAATATTATCGTAGTAGACGATGGAATTGCTACAGGAGCAACAATGAAAGCTGCCCTCATATCAGTAAAGAAAAGAACCGCTAAATCTGTTATTTTAGCTATTCCTGTTGCTTCATCAAGTGCTCTTAGGATGTTAAAAGATGCTGCAGACGAAACTATTTGTCTGTATACTCCTGAATCTTTCTATGCTATTGGTCAATTCTATAATAGTTTTGAGCAGAATTCTGATCAAGAAGTCAAAGAACTATTAGAAAAAATAAAATTAGATCAAGGTGAATAAAATAAAAAATCAAGACTCAAACAGTTATGTAAAACTAGTATTAGATAATCTTGTTTTAGAAGGAAATTTAATTGTTCCAATGGAATCAAAGGGAATTGTAGTTTTTGCTCATGGAAGCGGAAGCAGCAGATTTAGTCCTAGAAACCGTTTTGTTGCAGAAAAAATACAATCATACGGATTAGCCACGTTATTATTTGATTTGCTAACAAAAGAAGAAGAACAAATTGATCTTCAAACCAGAGAATATAGATTTGATATTTATCTTCTGTCTGACCGCCTTAACCAAGCAACACATTGGCTTCAAAAAAATAATGACACCAAACAACTTAAAATCGGATATTTTGGTTCAAGTACAGGAGCAGCAGCTGCACTAATTGCTGCATCAAAGAATCCCAATATTATACAGGCAGTTGTATCCCGCGGAGGTAGAACCGACTTAGCAAATAACTATTTGTCCATGGTTAATGCTCCAACATTACTAATAGTTGGAAGCTTTGATACATTTGTACTCCAAATTAATCAAGAAACCCTCAAAAAACTGAAAATTGAAAATAAACTTAAAGTTATTTCAGGAGCATCACATCTTTTTGAAGAACCAGGAAAACTAGAAATAGTAGCCAAACTTGCAGCAGAATGGTTCAAAGAATACCTAAGATAGATTGCAGAGTATAGTTATC
>JARRMA010000321.1:0-2761 GCA_037386505.1 Candidatus Bathyarchaeota archaeon | reverse complement strand
CGTGATTCTATAATTCTTAAGGGCAAATTCTACGCCGCTGAGGAAGAAGGATTATATACTACTGTAATTTTACTGCAAGGATTTCCCGGGGGTGAAAATGATGTTCTTGGTATTGGAAGCAAACTTGCTCAAGCTGGAATAAATGCTTTTACTTTTAACTACAGCGGCACTCATAAAAGTGAGGGAGAATTTAATTTTGATAACTCACAAAAAGATATAGAAGCAGCATTTGCATTCATCCACAAACCTGAAAATATCCTGAAATACAAAATTGACACAAATAGAATTGTATTAGGAGGATATAGTTTTGGAGGGGGGATGGCTTTGACCTATGCAGCAAATCATCCAGAAATCAGGGAAGTATTTTCAATAGCTGGAAATGATCACGGTGCAGCAATAAGACAGTATCAACAAGATCCGGAAAGGAAGAAATTGCTAGATGATATATTCGATGAATTGAAATCCCGTAAGGATATTGTAAGGTTCGGACCTGGGGGGACTGTGAAAGAAATTGCTGAAATGAAAATTGTTGAATCGAATCCAACCTACGATTTACAATACTGCGCCCCATTACTTACCGATAAAAATATTTTACTTATTGGAGGTTGGGAAGATGTTAATGTAAATATTGAAGATAGATTATTGCCCCTCTACCGTGCACTAAAAAGTGAGAAAATAGATGATGTTGAATTTATTGTCTACCATACGGATCATTCTTTTTCTAATGTAAGAGATGAATTAGCAAATACAATTTATACTTGGATAGTAAATAAAGACTAGCCTCTATAAATAATAAAATATGAACAACATAGAAAAACTCGCCTAAGATAATTGACCTAATTATTAGGTTGATTTAAATAAAAATACTGACTTTAAAATTGCGAGTATATTTAGTTGAAAGAATTACACCCAAAGGCTTGGGCGCCAGACTATTTACAACGTAGCTATACAGCTAGAAAACACAGTGTTATTAATTGAAATTAAATATGGAGGTAATATATTATGTTAAAGTCAAAACGTAACTTTCAAGTTGCCTACCTTCTTTGTATCATCCTGTGTATTATCATTGTATCTTGTACCTCTCGTGTTTCCCCAGTAATTGAAGTCCTTCCTGAAGAACCTATGTTCGATCAACCTGTCTCTATTCGCATTTTGAATTGTCCGGAGAACGAACCGGTAAAGATTCGTTCAACGATGTTTGATGATGATAGTATTCAATGGGTATCAGTAAACACTTTTATGCCAAACAATGGTGTTGTCGATTTAACTTCAATGTCTCCCAAATCGGGATCATACGACACAATTGATGCGATGGGTTTTATTTGGTCAATGAAGCCTACTGATTTGGAAAAGCCAGTTTTATTTTCATCAAAGAAACTTACCCCATTGGAAGTTCAAATAGAGGTTTTTTTAAACGATTCATTAGTAGCTATGAACAAGGAAATCTGAGCGAAACACGAGCAGCACTGCTTGCCTCTCATGGG
This sequence comes from Candidatus Bathyarchaeota archaeon, assembly GCA_037386505.1. Classification (GTDB taxonomy): domain Archaea; phylum Thermoproteota; class Bathyarchaeia; order Bathyarchaeales; family Bathyarchaeaceae; genus Bathyarchaeum. The sequence goes on along the minus strand of JARRMA010000321.1, from coordinate 1,277 downwards.
TATATCACATTTGCACTGGCTTATTTTGGTCTTGAATCATTACCAATGACTCTTGATAATATTCCACTTGAATATTTTAATAAAGCGATTCATTACCTAAAACAACAAAGAGGAATTGATCCGGGACGAATTGGCATTATTGGGGGTTCCCGTGGGGGTGAATTAGCATTATTGGTTGGATCGACTTATTCGGAAATTTCATGCGTTATAGGGTATGTTCCAAGTGTTTTTATTAATCCGGGTAGTGCAGGTGATGCTGCATGGACTCTGAACGGCGAACCCTTGCCTTATGTTTCCCAGGAACCTGATATGCAGTTAATAGCTGAAATCCAAAAGAATATAGCTGAAGGTAAAGCAGTAAGTTTTACTCCTATGTTTAATAGTATTATTAACAACCGAACTGCTGTTCAGGATATGGAAATTCCAATCGAAAAGATAAACGGGCCTGTTATGTTGATTTCTGGACAAGATGACCAAATTTGGCCTAGCGCACAGTTATCTGAATTTGCTGTTCAACGGCTAAAAGATCACAATTTCAAGGAATTTGCTGTTCAACGGCTAAAAGATCACAATTTCAAGAATATGGTTAAACATTTATCATATCCTGATGCAGGTCATAGCATAGGTCCGCCGTTCCGTCCTACAACAATGAATCAGGCCTTGCACCCTGTAAGTGGTATCTTAATGAAGTTGGGTGGAACTGCAGCTGGAAATGCTCATGCATGTGAAGATTCATGGCAGCAATTACTTTCATTTCTCAAGGAGAGTTTTTCTTCAACAAAATAAAGCTAATTAAACAATCAAATCAACCAAATATTATAGAACAAATAGGAGATTCACTTATTTAGATATTTAGAAATTGGGTATGTAAAATTTTTTGTTTTTAGAAAAACCGACCATTAAGGCGAAAATAAAAAACCCGGCAATGGGGGTGCTGCCGGGCCGAATTCTTTTATATCGGGATTACAAATAGAAAATTATTTTAGCAATATCATCTTCCTTGTCTGAACGAAACCTCCTGCCCTCATCTGATAGAAATAAACTCCGCTTGGAAGATTCTCTGCATTCCAGGTTAACTCATAAGCGCCTGATGGTTTTTCTTCGTTAATCAACGTTTTTATTTCATTCCCCAATACATCAAAGACTTTAATTTGAATTTGTGAGGATTGAGGAATTGAGTATTCAATTTTTGTTGAGGGATTGAATGGATTTGGGAAATTTTGCGATAGTCTATAATCGTTAATGATCTTATTATTTACAACAATAGTAACCTCTGG
>JARRMA010000320.1:0-2885 GCA_037386505.1 Candidatus Bathyarchaeota archaeon | reverse complement strand
GGGATCGCCGAGCTAGGTCAAAGGCGCAGGCTTCAGGAGCCTGTCCCGTAGGGGTTCGTGGGTTCAAATCCCACTCCCCGCACCATTTTCAGTCTTTCTTATAACTTTCAATCTTCACTCAATTGAAGAAAATATTCCTATCTCTGTAATTTTACAAAGAAATTTTAAAATTATTTCACTTTTATAATTAAAATTGTTGCTGACCTACTTCTTTAATAATTTTTTTAGGTGAAAAAGGAACAAGAATAGCAGATTTAAGATAACGCCCAATATTAGGAATAAGTCCGATTGCGTCGGTTCCTAGTTTACATAGGATTATTTGTTCAAGGGTTCCTAAAGATTCTATTTTGATAATATCTCTTGAGTGCTTTGAAGAATTAACAACTTTTTCAACATCCGAAAAGAGAGATCCAAGAATAATCAATCGATCTAATCGAGAGCTCATCCATTTGTAAAACACAGAAATCTGAAATTCAGAAAGCCTTGCATCTACCATATAGGTTTTTGGGGAAGCTTCTTTACAAATTTGAATCTTGAGTGGAATATAGTCATATAGACAAAAAAGTTTTAACAATTTTTTAATTGGGACTTCTAAACCATCAGCTAGTTGACCTTGTAATAATTTTTCCGAAATGACTGCATTTTTTTCGAAAAGACAATTTTACCTTTTAAAATGGAGAACTTTCTTATTTTTTTAATAGATCGAGGAGCTAATCCGATTTCGCGATCAAGCACATTCAATGCTATTATTTCGTCCTCTCCGAAGATATCAAGCTGTATCCATTTACGTTCTGTTGTTCCTACAAAATTTAATTGAACATTTAAACCATTAATTAACCTGGAATACGTTTCCTCAACTTTTGAAGGTGTATTTGAACCATAAAGCTTGTCAAGAATTGTAACTATTGGAATTAGGATCACCTATTATCGGAGAAAGCTCTTTGTGAAGTTTTTTTATGCGATCTATAGCTGGATGCGTCATTCCAAGTTTTTTTGCTAGATTCTTTGTTGTATTTTTTATAGATACTACCTTCGCTCCTTCTATCAGTTTATCCGCATAAGCTACAATTTTTTCCTCTAATGTTTTAGGAAAATAATCTTTTTCAGGCAAGCCAAGTTTTTTTGCTTCATCAGATGATATACCTCCTCCAATGTGGCGTTCAATAATTTTTACGATTGATTTTGATAAGTTCACATTTTTTTGCAAAATCTACAGAAAGAGTAGAAACTGCCTTACAATGGGCAATAACTTTTTTTGAGCATCCCACTTGATTCAGAATATTTAGGGCTTCCTCATATGAAGGAATTTTCTCATTCACCTAATTCCTTCCTGAGAGTCTCAACCCGTTGTATTAATGCCTTTTTTATTTCATTATTATCAAAATGCATTAAGAGTTTGTTACACTTGGGACAACGAAAAACAAGCTCCATTGCATCCTCAAAGGGAATCCGATCGCATCCTTTGGTAAAGCAAGAATAAAAATCATGAGCCTGCTCATATTCTAAGCGAGTTTCAAGTTTTTCTAAAACCCGATGTTTTTGATTTAAAATAAAACCTGCAAGTTGATCAAGTTGAAGTCTCCAATGGAAGATAAACCATCCTGTGCTCTTGTCACGAGATCTTCTTAATCCCACGAGCGAATGATCATAAAGTTTATAGAGTATCCTTCGAACGGTATTTAATCTTATTTCTGTTTTTTCAGCAATCTCATCGTCTGTAGTTTCTCCTACTTCTTTTAGAACATTAACAATCTGAACTGCTTCTTCGCCTCCAAAGGCTTCGGCAACTCTCTGTAAGGTTTTATCGTCTACAATAGATAACATTGAATTGTTACTCCGATTATTTACTAATAAGGGTAAAGCAAAGCTTAAATCTCTTCCCGAAATCAAGTTCCGATCTAAACTTCAACTACTCTTTTGCCTCTAACTTGAGGTATTATTTTCTTCTTCTGACTACAAATAAACTGGTCTGTAAGTTCCTTTCCATTAAAAAAACGATCAAGAAAAACAGCCAAACTTGAACATTCAGAATGAGGTTGATTTCCCACAGCAACATTAAAATCTGATATTTTTTCGTTAAAGAATATAGAAGGGACTTTTTGGCTACCTACAATAATCATTATGTCTTTTCCAGTGGTTTGAATCCTTTTCATCACATCACTTGTCTGGATGTTTTCTCCATATGCCGTAAGATGAACGATTACACCATTTTTTTCTTTCCATTTCTTGACAACACTTCTCCAAGGTTGCCCCATTTTAAATTTAAAATTTCCTCCCCAGCTTTTCACAACCTTTTTAATAGTTTCTTGTACTTTGGAATCTGTTATATCTGCCATAATAAATTCTGAAACCCCTAAAGCTCGAGAAGTTAATGCTACATGAGAGGTCAATCTTTGATCTCTATGCCTATGTCCCCATCGTAAAACAACAACTTTCTGTGACCTTACTTCATTACTTCCGGCTTTTTGATTCATATTTAAATATTCCACCCTGTTTTTCTATGGAACCTTTAACCCTATCTGCAAACCAAGGAATCGACTTGAAACCTACTTTTACTATTTCTCCTTCATAATTTACTGTCTGCACATGGGAGCGATCAAACAGATGGGAAACAAGAGACATTGTTTCGTCATTTATTTTGACTGAAAAAGAAGCATTAACATAATCTACCAAATATTTAGTAATCTCCTGTTTTAAAATAGTAATATTGATCTCTTGTATTGTTGAAATTGGAACAGGGTTTGGAGCTAGGTCTTTTAGTAAATTAATCTTCTTTTGAATTTCATCTTTTTCTAGCAGATCTATTTTGTTGAAAGCTATTACTAATGGGATTCCAGTTGCTCCGATTTGTTGTATTGTATCAAGGCTGCAAGATAATTTTCTTT
>JARRMA010000319.1:0-2880 GCA_037386505.1 Candidatus Bathyarchaeota archaeon | reverse complement strand
TTAGTCAGCGATCTTGCTCCTGCCTATGGAGGTGGTTTCACAATTTGGGGAACTATTGACCCCTATACAGTTACTGCAATAAGTCTAAAACCAGAGTCAAGAGGACATATATTATGGAGCCGAGAATATACAGCACCAAATAACTACACTCGTGAATGGGCACCATATGGAGGAGGAGCTGATCCAGTTAACCGGATTTTTGTCATGAAAGATGTTGAAGCGAAGACATTTACAGGTTATAGTATGGACGATGGAAGCTTAGTCTGGGGACCAACTATACCTCAACCTGATTATGACTACTTCAACTTACAGAGCTTCATTGCATACGACCGACTTTACTCAAGTGGATATGCTGGATATGTTTTTGCTTACAGCATGGAAAATGGAAGTCTCTTATGGACCTATGGAAATGGTGGACCTGGAAATACTACTAATGCAGGTTTTGCAACAGCTTGGGGAAACTATCCTCAGTTCATTATGGCAATTGCAGACGGCAAACTCTACACTGCAACTTATGAACACTCTCCCAACTCACCTCATTATAAGGGAATGACAATAAGAGCTATTGATGCATACACTGGAGAAGAAGTATGGCAAGTAGCAGGAGCCGGTAGCGCCTTTGAGTATGGAACAAAAGCCTTTGCTGTAGCTAGTGGTTATGCTGTATGGCTTAACGCCTACGATATGCAATTATACACTGCAGGGAGAGGACCAAGCGAAATAACTGCCAACATTCAAAACGATGTAATACCCTTGGGTACTGGTGTTCAAGTAGAAGGAACAGTGATGGATATTGCAGCTGGAACAAAACAACCTGAACAAGCAGCTCGTTTCCCGAATGGAGTTGCAGCAGTATCAGATGAAAGTATGAGTTCATGGATGGAATACGTTTACATGAGTAGACCTCGACCCCAAGATATTACTGGTGTTGAAGTAAGAATCCAAACGGTTGACCCTGCTGGAAATTACGCCTGGATAGGTACAACAACAAGCGATTCATATGGCAACTATGCTTACTCGTTTATTCCTCAAATGAAAGGAAAATATGCTGTAATCGCATCTTTTGTTGGATCTGAAGGATATTATGGTTCAGAAACAACAACATATGTAACAGTTGGCGATGCACCCGCACCTTATCCATCATATCCGGGATATCAAGGTCCTTCAGCATCTGACGTTGCACAAAAGCACAAAATGTAGTAAACAGTCTTCCTGCTAATCCAACAACAGACCAAATCGCACAAGCTGTAGTAAACGCTATGCCAGAATATCCAGAACAACAAGAAATAACAATACCTGAATACACTACAATTGATATTATTCTCATAATACTTGTTGCCATTGCAATAATCTTATGTGTAGTTATTCTACTGCGGAAAAAATAATCTAACCTAATTTTCCTCCCTCTTTTTTTGGGAGTAACCTCTCTTTTTTTAATTATCTATAACTTAATGAAAAATTTTAATTCAAATGGACCGCTAATGACAAATTATGACTTTTTAAAATATAAAATCATTTCAATCAACTGTTTGGTATATACTTCTAACGAATTAATTTGAGTGTTTAATATTTATTTAATTGAAATTTTTATCTAATAAGTTATGCAAGATGAATTCTTAGTATAAAAATGTAAACAAATAGCAAAACTAATATTATCGGAGTATATTTCATCGAAAAATTGTATAGGACCTCTATTTTTGTGGGGTTTTTGTTAATTCGAGCAAATATTACTAGAATTGGGGTCAATAAAATGAGGATTAATATGTAATAATATATGAATTGGTTAGTAAGTGATAGATTAAGAAGACCAAAAATTATTGGTAATGAAATCGCTAAAATCACAGCTATTGTAGCTACTTTTATTGATTTTTTTATTCCAAATCGGACCACAAATGTCTTTATGTTATTTTCTTTGTCTGATTGAAAATCTCTTACTTCTTGAAAAATTTGAGATGCTATTTGAAAAAGAAATAATGGAACAATACATAGGACAGCGTCTTGGTATGCTTTTAGTACCCAAGGAAGATGAATGTCTAAAGAAAGTTGATTTGCTGCTAAAAGTCCAATTAAGAATGGAAAAACTCCTGAACCTATTCCTGCTACTATTATGTCAAAAATGGGTTTTCCTTTCAGATGTAAAATTGGGGTAGAATAAACACTACAGAGAGCAAAATAGGTAAAAAAGATTGGAATCAATAAAGCGTTATAAACCGTGAGAATTCCAAATCCTAGACCACATAAAATCATGAATAATATTAAAGTAGTGTTGGAGGATACTTTGTTTGCAGCTAATGGCAGCATATTCTTTTTTGGGTTTTTTTGATCTGTTTCTTTGTCAAAATATTGATTTTCTACAAAAACTGCTGAAGTAATGCAACAAAAAGCAGAACCAATAATTATTACATCAAAAATTTGAGGCAAACTAAATATAAAACTTCCAACGCCAAAAATGGCCAACCATCCAACCCAACTGCGAAATCTTAATAGTCCAAAAAGATAATTCAAATTAGCCATTTTTCACTAATCCATTTAATTCTTTGAATTATGATTTATACAATGATAAGAACATATAAGAATTCTTTGAACCAAAATCTATAGATCCTTGAGAAAATGTTTAAAGGAATTAAAATCAAGAATATAATTCTTAAAGAAGATGAACTAATAGATAGTCTTAGTATTGTTTTTGATGCTCACTCAGGACTTTGGATTGCACTTCGTTACATAAGATTTTTATACTTACTTTTTTGTGAATAGTACTGTTTTCTCTCTTTTAAAATGGTAATTAGTTACGTTAAATGTAACTTCATCATTTTAACAAAAATTATTGTTTGGTTTACCTGTTTTTAAGTAACATTTATTGTTACTTCTGTCACATTAACC
>JARRMA010000318.1:0-3372 GCA_037386505.1 Candidatus Bathyarchaeota archaeon | reverse complement strand
TCTATATCATCGTTAAGTTGAACTATTGATTTTGGGTTAATAATGCTGAAATATGTTTTTTTAAAGACAACAGGTTATGCAGAAGGTAGTTACTTATATTGTTCTTATTGCTGTTGGTGCTTTAATTGGAGCAGCTGGAATAGGATATTTTGCGTTGAATCAGAGTCCAGCTTTAAATGAAGAAGTAAAAGTAACAATTCAAGATATAGAATATGTGGAGTCAGATTATCCTGTTATGGAAATTTCTCTGCTAAATGATGCACCTGAAAAAAATCTGGAAGGATCAATTGTAATTACTCAAGCTAGTAAACAATGGACAAACCAAGTTACATGGTATTATACGGGTCAAGGAGAAACAGCGATTCTATGTGATGGAATCAATAAAGACCAAAGTTTTCAAATAAAATATGAAGAAAAAAACAGCAAAGCAACATACCTTAACCGAGCAATTCAATGGACAGAAGTAAAAAAACAAGAAATGACATTTGGTTTTATAGAAACAAAAGAACTAACAATTAAAAGCGTTTCATTTACTGATGATGGATCAGGTAACAAAAGAATCGACGTCGAAGTATGGAACACTGGAACAGCAAAAATTACAATTAGTCAAATAAAAATAAACGGAAACACAATTACAGCAGACAAATGGAGAATGACTTCAGGCAAACCAACAATAGATTCAGGAAACAACGACGCAGTGGAAATAACTTCAGATTACACCGCAGGAAACAAATACAGCATAACATTCTTCGCATCTGATGGAACAATGATAGCAACTTACACAGACACAGCATAAAAACAAAGCTAAATAATTGAGAACTTTTGTGCTAGAATCAAGAATGGGAACATTTTTGATTTAAAAAATCTAGCTTCTTGCTTAAATTTCAATTTTTGTTATCGGCTTTTAGTGTTTCTCCAAGAAATATTATTGAGATAGCCAATGTTATAGCTGCCATTGTAGTAAATGCTGCAATTTTGGGTTCTCCGTAGTTTACTATTTCAAATATTAGTCCTATGATGTATCCAGTTATGGCCATAAATAGAACGCTAAGTAAGGCATCTACAAGCTTCAATTGAAATCATTTGAATATGTTGTGAATTATTTTAAAAAATTTTCTAACTTATTTTCTATGTTTTGGAGTTTTTGTTCAATCATAGTTATCCTTAGGGACATTAGTAGTCTTTGTTTAGTTAGGTCTTTTCCATTGTATTCTTCATGTGGAATTCTTTCAGGTGGACTCTTTATCGATCCCGTGAAAATTATCTTTAGGTTCGTGCGATAATAATCGTTTGTTTGTTTTTTTGTTTGAACTGAATTGAATTAAATATATCTAGTAATGGGTTGCTTAGCATTACTCTAGCATATCATCTAAGTTGACTTCAAGATTATGATATCGTTCATTATGATCAACGATATGCCCATAGATGGCTTTATTGGGGCACCAAGCATAGCATGCGTAACATGTTTCACAACGGTTCTGCCAAACTGGTTTATTATTAACAATGGATATGTTATTTACTGGACAAACTTTAGCACAAACTCCACAACCATTACATTTCTCATTAACTCGAAAACTATTATCAGCAAGGGGAATTAATTTCCTGAAAGAAAACTTGGAACTTTTTGAAAGATTCCTATATCTATACAAAAAAATTGGCTTCTCGATTAAACGTATTGGAGCAAACAATATTTTGACTTTAATGTTTATTCTCTGCAGTTCTTTAAGACTAAGATTTTTGTTGCTCAATTTTAAAGTAAATCCAGCAGCGAGCTTCCCCTTACGCCTCTTTAGTTCTTTTCTTAAATTTTCTATGGTAGATCCTGGCATACCTCCGCTGGTACAGACAGCAAAAATATATTTTGATTCAATATTTTCTAATTTGCTAACAAATCTACTAACAATCAAAGGTATACCATAATCGTTAGTAGCATAGTAAACTGGAAAAACAATCCCAAAAGCATCTGCGTCTGGACTAACAAAATCTCCCTTAACCACAGAAGAAATAGATATTAATTTTCCATTAGTTTTTCTTGCAATTTCCCTAGCAACAAATAACGAATTTCCTGTCCCAGAAAAATAATAGATAATTATGTTCAAGATTTCTTTCTCCAACTAAATTAATTCCTAATTTGATAAAAAATTAAAAAGATGCCATGGAAGCATTCCATGGTCAAGATGCCGTTCCTAAAACGATTCCTTTTGTTGCCATAAAGGTACCAATAGCAGCTAACATCAAAAGTATGGTACTAATCGGAGCGAAAGAACAAAACGATCTGTATCCTAATAGACTCAGTTTGCTCGCTTCTTCTGCAGGTGTTATTGTTTTAAACGCAGATAAACTCAATATTACAATCACGAATATTACAAATATTCTTAATTTTTGCATTTTTTCACCTCCAAAAAATCATTTTTTGATTTAGCAACTTTGCCAGCTACTGAACTTTGAGACGATCTTGCCAGCTCTTTTGATCCCAAATCGATCCTAAGAACTCCTGTTTTCCCAACCACTTCTAGTATAATGTTTTCTTCAAAAGTTGCATGAACTAACTCCCCTATTGTGCCTTCAACTAAAAAACCCTCAAAATCCTTGTTTGTCAAACTTAGAAAATTAAGATATTTTTTTGAATCCAATTCAATTGAGAATGAGCGTTCTTTGTTAATTTTTTCTTTCATACATTTTTGTCTCCTAATTTCTAAATTGACAGCAGAACAGATTACCCTTATTTAGAAACAATATGAAGTAGTATACATCAATGTGAATCTTTTAACACCGGTGAGAAAGGTTGAAAAATCAAGAAATGGAAAAGCTGTTCTTTGAACTCGCAAGTGAGAGTAGGCTAAATATTCTTGGTGAGCTAAACAAAAACCATTTAAAGATGACCGAAATAAGTAAAAACCTTGACATCACTTCAACTGAAACTTTTAGACAGCTTCAAAGACTAAGCAAATCATCGTTTATTTCCAAAGATGTTGATGGTTATTATAAACTAACTCCGATGGGAGAGCATATTCTAAGATTACTTCCAAGTTTTGAATTTTTTACAAAACATAAAAAATATTTCGTTAACCATCTTTCAGCTAATATTCCTGAAGAATTTGTTTATCGCATAGGCGAACTAAACAACTGCAAATATACAAAAAATATTATGGTTTCCTATCAAGAAGTAAAAACACTCTATGAAGAAGCAAAACAATACATTTTAGGCCTTTCAAATCAAATAACACCTTATTCGCCTCCATTCATTGAAAGGGCAATGAAACGAGGCGTCAATGTTAGATTATTGCATTTAGAGGACATGGTTTTTCCTCCAGGCTTTGAACCAATTCCTTTGATTCCTGATAGAATAGAAATAAGAACCTTAGACCAACT
>JARRMA010000317.1:0-2768 GCA_037386505.1 Candidatus Bathyarchaeota archaeon | reverse complement strand
GAATATGAGTCCGTTCTATCCTTAATTTGCTATTAGTAGAAGGTTCTAATAGAATTGAAATATTAGTTTCTGTATTTAAAACTGAACAAAAAATTCTGCAATAGTCTAACCATTAATAGATTTGTAATATTTTCTATAATACTTCGTAGAATCGTATACTCTTACTTTGTCCAATTTTTAGAGGAACAAGTTTATCAGTTTCTTGTACTTTTCCAGATTTAGTAACTAATTTAAATTTATTTTTGATACGATTATGGTGTTGTAATTGATGAAATGATTCAACAATTAGTTTTTTAATGTTTGCTTGTTTTTGTGTAGAAACATTGAATTGGTCTAAAAAGTCTTTTGCATGGAATACCTTTTCTAAACTATTAGTACTCATGCACTGAATAATTTGAAGCTTTACTTGCAATTCGTAGTTTGTTTGATAACTAATAAACGAAGAAGGGAAAGAAAATGGATACTGATACCAATACAACTGCTCGGCTATGAGAACTTTGGCAACCAAAGACTTATGTTCTTTTTGTATTTCAACAAAAGGAATGGACGCTGCACTTCGAAAGTAATCATCAGAAAAAATCGTAATGTCAGGAGTATTCTGCTTAAGATCTTGTAAAAAGTTTCTAATTTGTGTTAATTGATAGTGATTGTTGTTTTTGATTTTTATAAAATCCATAAACTCTTTTACTGGGAACTTTATAAGATAATATTTTTGTGATAATAAATCTTTTGTAAAATACGGTCTCCGTCGACTAAAAGACAAGAATTGAAGTAACCGGAAAACAGATTTCTGATTCTCAATAGTCTGCAAATTGTTGCTTGTTAAATAACTAGTGACTAAAGAATAAATAGGTTTGTCAGTTTTTCTAGAATAATGAATAAGCCAATCAGTATACAAATCATCAAGGACTAATACTTTCTTGGAATGTTGATAAAAATGTCGTGTTAGTGTGTCTTCGAAATTTTCTGTATGATCCATAAATAAAAAATCTTGTAAGATTGTTTTTGGATCTAAGAAATGCTTTCTGACAACATTTATTCATAAATAATTCTAAATCACCTTTTTGTTCGTTAGATTTTCTTTCTCGAAAATAACAAAGATCAAATCGACTAAAACTAAGCCTATATGGTTTAAAAATATTCCAATCAAATTTTTGGTTTTGTGCTCGGATAGCCTTGTAAATTTGAGTAGCATTCTTTCCAGAGAAATCTATTTTGGTTCCAACCCAAAAACTTATGGCTTCGGGATTATATTCTTGCTGTCTAAAAGAAACTTTAAATTGGTTTTGTCTAGCAGAATTGGAAGACTCCGATTTCCATTTGCCGTTGATTCTTTTTTCAATAGTGTAGTTAAATCCGAAATTTTGAAATAAATAGTTTGCGATTGGTTTCGGATCTATCAAACCTTGAATGTTGAATCCTATCCAATCCACAACTAAGTTTTCGGACTCAAAACTTAATTTATTTTGGCTCATTTATTTCCCTCCTAAAGGTGACAAGTAAATACAGCTCTTAGCGACGACATAAAGCCCAATAAGAGCATCTAATTGTGTTTTTAGTACTATCCTGTCTTCTTAACTAATCGATTTGAAATATAGCCTAGTTCTTCTTTTAAAACTTTATAAATCGTACTTCGACTTTTTCCGGTTATTCGAGAAATTTGAGTAACCGAAACTCCTAAATCTTTATATTTTTCAACAGTTTTAATAAGATCTTTTGTGATGACAGTTTTTCGTCCTGTATATTTATTTTTTTCCTTGGCAGCCTGAATACCTTGGCGTTGTCGCTCTTTTCGTCGAGCAGTCTCGAATTCAGCAATAGCAGCTAAAGCAGTGGAAATAAGTTGATTACAAGGAGAATTCTCTAAATAATCTCTGGGTAAATCCAAAACCCAAAAAGCAACACCTTTTTCAGCAAGTTGATTTTTAAGTTGTAAAAAACTTAAAGTATTACGGGAACATCGATCAAGTTTAGTGACTATTAGTAGATCGCCTTTCTTTAAAATTTGATTAATAAGTTTAAAAAAGATGGGCCTATTTTCGATTGCATCCGTAGCCGATCCAATTTCAAGATAAATATTTTCTTCAAGAACACCAAGTTTCATTAATTCAGCTTTTTGTGATTCCAGAGAAGAATTTCTGGCTTGTTCTTTCGAACTAATCCTTCCATATCCGTACCGATTATTTTTAGAAATTTTTTCAAAATGTGTAGTCATGAATATAAGTTTTTTGGTAATATCCTATCTGTGTAAAAATCATATCATATTTGGATTCGTTTTGTAAAGGTCTAAAATTAAATATTTTTCGACAGAATTTTGCAGTCTGAATAGGGTTTACTCCAAAAACACACTATCACATAACCTAAGCATAAATAATATTAATTAATTTTAATTACGCTTAATATATAATACTCCCTTCAAACCTGTTCGGAACAAGTTCCTCACTTCACTCAAGCTCAGTTTCAACCTACAATTTAGCTCTCAAACTTCAACAAATATATGTATAAGATTAATTACGATAAAATATTATTTAAATTAGCTTAATTAATATATAATACTTTAGTAGAAGAACCTACATTAGAAGGAATCCTTGTGAACACTCTACAAATCAATAGTTATTAAATACAATTAATTACGCTTATTTTAATATACATATAAAATATTATGACTAATGTCTTCTTTTTTCAAACACAACAAATTCCAGATGATACAATTCTTTTTGATGAGTTCAAACAACTTGAAAATATTTTCTACTCATATTTTCAAGTTG
>JARRMA010000316.1:1869-4364 GCA_037386505.1 Candidatus Bathyarchaeota archaeon | reverse complement strand
CAGATAAAGCAATTAGAAAACCATTATCTGGGATGCTATGGAAAGAGGCTGCAACAAGAATTCCCGGCATCACAATGTCACCTAATCCTAAGAAAAAGGCTTCTCTTTCTTCTTTACTGTCTAATTTTTCTTTCAATCCTTTTGTTTCTTCAAGTATTGAGTAGTCTTTCGTTTTTGGAACAACCAATAATACGGGTAACTTTAGGTCCATTACTGCATCTGCGAGATCGATCATGTGCTTAGTTTTATAAACTGATATTGCGTCGTAAACTGCTAGACCGATTAGCAGGATTATTACTAGAAAAACACTTAATGAAATTCCGAATAATCCTATAGAACCGACCCCAACGATTATTCCACATAAATCTAGTACGTACCATTCGGGGTGTTTGATAAGAGCTATAACTAGAATTGCTGCAATAACAAATGACAAAAGAATAGTCAACAGTTCAGTGAAAACGAAAGAAAGAAGAATATAGAATACAAAAAATGAAGTATACCCAATTGATCCTAAGATTATTATTTGAATAAATTGTTTTTTCCAGAATTTTGCTATTAACAAAATTGTGACTGTAACTACCAACATTATAACAAAAAAGACAATTAAGTTCCCAAAATCATTTGGATCACTGAAAACCTCCATATTGGCTTCTTCAAATGGTCTAGTAATAAGCATAGAAAGAAGATGGATTATAACAAATAGTCCACCCATTAGGAACATTGGAAAAACAGTAGCACGATTTTCAGATTTATTATTGGTCATTGCTTCAATAGAACACAATTACCTACTTATAGAGTTTATTTTCAACAAATATTTTTCAAGGTTAAGTCAAGATATTAGTTTTAGACGTGGACATTAAGAAAAAATTTTAAACTTGGAAACTTAATTGCCTTTAAAAAAGGAAAAGATAATGCTCCTACAATAATGATCGCAGCTCACATGGATGAAGTGGGACTTATGATAAAAAACATTAAGAAAAAAGGTTTCCTACAATTTACAAAGATAGGGGGAATAGATGACCGAGTGATTCTAGCTCAGAAAGTTATTGTTCAAACAGATAAGGGTCCTTTACCTGGAGTTATCGGTTCAAAACCAGTTCATATACAGAAAGAAGAAGAAAAAAAGAAAGTTATTGATTCTGATAAGCTCTTCATTGATGTAGGAGCTAGAGATAAGGAAGAAGTAGAAAAAATGGGGGTTCAAGTCGGTGATGTAGTCAGTTTTGATACAAAATTTACCCAAATAGGTAATGGAATTGTTTTGGGAAAAGCTTTTGATGATCGGGTTGGATGTACAGTAATGGTTGAAACATTTAGAAATCTGGAAAATATTGACTGTAATGTATATGCCGTGGGAACAATACAAGAAGAGGTGGGTCTTCGGGGTGCAACCATTGCAGCTTTTCAACTAGAACCTGATGTTGGAATTGCTTTAGATTAAACGGTTGCAGGAGATATGCCAGGGATTGCAGAAGGAGATGCTCCTGCAAAAATGGGCGAAGGACCCGTTTTAACTGTAGCAGATGCAGGATTGATTGCCCATCCAAAGGTTTTACGGTTGCTTATTGAATCAGCCAAGGAGAATAAAATAGCATATCAGCTGGAAACTGGAATTAGGGGTTCTACAGATGCTGCCAGAATTGCCTTAAGTAGAGAAGGTGTACCAAGTGGAGTAATTTCTGTTGCTGCTCGTTATATCCACAGCCCATCGAGTATTGTAGATATTTCAGATATTGAAAAAGCTGTTCAATTAACTATTGCTACAATAAAAGATGTGCCAAAATATTTTTGATTAAATAGTACAACTGGATTTGGATATGCAAAAAGGTTTCAGATTTTTGGAACATACAGCTGATGCTTTCATTGAAGCATATGGAGTAAATTTAGAGGAAGCTTTCGAGAATGCTGCCGCTGCAATGACCGATGTTATGACTGAATTAGAGACAGTTGAAGCAAAAAATGAGAAAAAGTTTGTAATTGAAGGAAGGGATGAACTTGCTCTTCTTTATAATTGGCTTGAAGAACTTCTGCTTGAGTTTGAATTAAAAGGAAAACTTTTTTCACGTTTTAAAATTTCGAATATTGAAGAAACAAATGAAGGGTTTAGATTGCATGCTAGAGCTTGGGGAGAAGATTATGATCCAAAGAAACATCCTTCGAAAGTTGGAATAAAAGCAGCTACATATCATCAGATGAAAATAATTAAGGAACCAAAATCAGTGACTTTGAGATTTATTTTAGACATTTAGTATATAAAAGATTCTTTTAAGAATTTAGCGAGTAATTTGGGTAGATTTTTTTCATTTTATAAATAAAAAATCAAACGTCTAAAATTTCCTTTCAGATTTGACGACCAACAAGAGAGTCTTTAGAAAGGGTTTTGTGTAAAAGCTTATAGATTGGCTTTTAGAAAGACTGTTGATGCCGGGATGGCAGAGTGGATAACGCGCAGGCCTTGAGAGTCTGTGGTCCTTTGGACCGCGTGGGTTCGAATC
>JARRMA010000316.1:0-1799 GCA_037386505.1 Candidatus Bathyarchaeota archaeon | reverse complement strand
TGTAGCACTTATAGCAGTCTATATGACAAGAAGTAGAAAGAAAAATACGGTTGAGCCACAACAAATTCCTGAAGCAACTGAAAAACTTCCATTAAGTGGTTTAAGAACAGTAACAAATTTTGACGCTCAGAAATCCCAAAAAGAGTTAAGTCTATTAGATGTTGAACAGGAAATTGTCAGTTTTGGGATCAGACGCATTTATGAAGCTCAAGCTGAAGGAAAGATAACAGAAGAAGAACGAGAAAGATTGGCAAAAGAATATAAAATGAAAATGAATGAAATTAAGGATGCTATCACTGAAAATGAATCAGTTGTTGCTTTACATGAATTAGAATCTATGCAGGAAAACCTCATCAAATTGTTTAATGATCGTTTTGACGAAATAAACAAAAAAATAGGAGGTTTGAGAGGAAACCTTAACATCCAACCAAAATCAGAAATTCCGAAACCTTCGCCAGTTATGCCAAAATTGTCTACTTCTTCTGAATCTGACAAAACTCCTAGAAAAGTAAAGAAGCCTTCTAAACCAAAGAAAACTGAAGCTGAAGAAAGAATAGACCAAATCAAGTCTGAGGTAGAAAAAGTTCTTGAACGACTTGGGCAAATGGAAACAGAGGCTTGAGAAAGTGAATTGGAAAGAAGAAGCAAAGAAACGTGTGGCTAAAGAAGCGGCTAAACATGTTGAAGATGGTTTTGTCATTGGTTTGGGAAGTGGAAGCACAGCAGCTTATGTAATTAATGAAATAGGATTAATGAAAAAACAGGACAGATTAAAAGTTCTTGGAGTCCCAAGTTCAAGTCAAGCAATGATGTTAGCTGTAAAATCAGGAATTCCCCTTACAACATTAGATGAACACCCCAATCTTGATTTAACTATAGATGGAGCAGACGAAATTGACAACAAACTTGATATGATAAAGGGAGGGGGAGGAGCATTAACAAAAGAAAAAATTGTAGCTTCAGCAGCAAAACAAGTAATTATAGTAGCAGATGAAACAAAACTTGTAGAAAAACTTGGTACAACATTTCGGTTACCAATAGAAGTTCTGCCTTTCGCATTGACTACAGTCATGAATAGAATAAGAGAACTTGGGGGAAAGCCTTCCTTACGAGAGGGAAAAAATAAAGTTGGTGCAGTTGTAACTGATAATGGTAATTATATTCTCGATGTTGAATTTGGTCCAATCGAAAAGGCAGCAGAACTTAATCGGAAACTTAAATTTATTCCCGGGTTAATCGAAACAGGTCTTTTTTTAAATATAGCAGATTTAATCTATATAGGTAAAAAAGAAGGAATAGTTAAACTAAAAAAGTAAATGCCTAGTGAAAACACAAAATTTTTTCTATTATTCTTATTTTTATACAGTAACCATCCAAGTTCCAACAAACATTAATGCTATTGCAAAAATTTTCAAAATAATTACTTGTCTGTTTATTTCCTCTTTGAGAATTCTTGGCATAAATATACTCAGAACCAGCATGTAAATAAAAACAAAGAAATGCTGCAGACCAGATAATGCAGAAACTAAGGAAACATAACCTAACGACATAGCTATCAAAGAAAAGAGAACCCCAAAAAGATATGTACATTCACCGCTAAATGCTATTATGAAGGTTCTAACTCCAAAAGTAGGAAGATTTTTAACAAACTCTCTTCGAGGGTTTGAAAAACTTAACAAACCTAAGACTCCGAAAAAAGATCCAATTATCATCCAAAAGAAATTGACCAATAATCTAAGCAAGTTAGAAGATATTTGAGTAAGATAGTATAAATCGATAGAATAAAACTGAAAGGAATC
>JARRMA010000315.1:0-3028 GCA_037386505.1 Candidatus Bathyarchaeota archaeon | reverse complement strand
ACTTCTTCTTTTTCGACATCAGGTAAATCTTTTACCTCTAATTCCTCACGTCTTTTTTCACTGAAGTAATGTTCATAATCACTTTTCGCAGCCAGGTAACCACCAAGACCCATAGCAATTGATCCGGCTGCAATTTCAGCAAGCCCTGCAGTTATCACCAATGAACTTGCTGCAATTGCTCCTGTTAGACCAGCAGCCAATGCAAAAGGAACGGTTAATCCATCTGACATACCAATTACTATATCCCTGACTGAATCACTCGCATTAAAATGTTTTTCTACATGTATTAAGCTTGGCATAAATGCTCCTCTTTAGCTTTTGTTAAAACAAAGTAATATATTATAAATTAAATAGAAACTTAAAATAAAGAAGATATTTTGTATAATTTTTAGAATTGATATGATAAAAATCAAATGACAGAGTTTTTCGTCTTAATACTAGTTAGTTAAAAAATATTAAGAAAGAATTTATCAAAAATGAAAAACAAACACATTTCTATTGGAAAAATTTTAGGAATACCCATCTATCTGGATTATTCCTGGTTTCTAATTTTAGCTTTAGTAACCTGGATACTTGCGCAAAGTTATTTCCCCCAGGAATTTAAAGACTGGCCTGTTATTTTATACTGGGTTATTGGTTTTTTAACTTCAATTATTTTCTTCATAAGCATATTACTTCACGAGCTTGGTCATTCAATACTGGCTAGAAGATACAAAGTAAAAGTTAAAAGAATTACTCTTTTCATATTTGGCGGTGTTGCTGAAATCGCAAAAGAACCACCCAAAGCATCGGCAGAATTCTGGATTGCAATAGCAGGCCCTATTACAAGCTTTTTACTAGCTGTAATTTTCTATTCCCTTGACAAAGCACTTAGTGGCAGCGAATATTTTGTAGCAACTTTTCGTTACCTGGCATACATTAATTTTCTTTTAGCAGTGTTTAATTTAATCCCTGGTTTTCCGCTTGACGGCGGCAGAGTTTTTAGAGCAATCGTCTGGGGCATCACAAAGAACATTAAAAAAGCTACAACTATTGCTGCAAACGTTGGCAGATTTTTCGGTTTCTTATTTATTATGGTAGGAATATTTCAAATTTTCCAAAATAATTTTGTCGATGGCATTTGGATAGCTTTTATTGGTTGGTTTCTTGAAAGTGCTGCGGTATGGATTTTTAACTCCTAATCAAACTAATTCTGTCCCAAAAGAAGCGAGACTTAATAAAACAATTAAGGAAATTATGATTCCGGAAGGAAACATTATAAAGATTAGTGCTGACTCACAATTGCTGGATGCTCTGAAGAAGATGGATGAAAATGGTATAGCTCAATTACCAGTTGTAGAAAATGAAAATTATACAGGAATATTAAGCCGAGATAGCATCATCAAATTTATGCTTGAGCTTCACAAAATCGGACACTAATTAAAATTTAGAGATATTAGATTTTTAAGATCTCACCAAAATATAGACTAATATGTGATATATTGGTGAGTAAAAGGTCAAATTGACATTATACTTGTAACTCACCTCAAAGCAAAAACGTTATTTTCATCACACATTAACAATAATTAATTACTTTTTAATCATTTGTTAATGCTTCATTGACAAATTTACCAATACAAAAAGATCTAATAATAAAAAGGAAATAAAAATGATCACATATAAAAAATTAATTTCAATAACCAAAATATTTTTCCTCTCCTCATTACTTTTTTTAATGACCACTGGCAGAAGTTATTCACAAGTTAACACAGATAATTTAGTAGATAATGTTCAGGACAAAATTGCTAATTACTATACTGAAACTTTTCAAGTAACTGCAAATAAAGAAGGCGTGATTAAAATTGAAGGAGAAGTTGGAACTCTTTTCGATAAACTTAAAATAGGTGAGCTAATTTCACAGGTTAAGGGTGTAAAAGCAATAAATAACGAAATTGAAGTCCAAACTTCCCTATTACCTGACGATGTTATTAAAGCAAATATAGAAGAAGATTTGCAAAGAAATAACGTAATACTGGAACCGGAAAGAATAAAAGTCGATGTTAAAAACAGAGTTGTACATCTTTCGGGAACTGTTAGTTATTTTAGAGAAAAGCTGATGGCGCAATCAGTTGCTTCATGGGAAGACGGTGTGGTTGGAATGACAAGTGATATAACCGTTCTCTCACCTGTTACTGCAAGGAGCGATGCAAATTTAAGTGAAATCATTCTTGACCTGCTTGCTAAGAATTATCCGCTTGAGAAAAATGTTAAATTCGAAATTAACAACGGAGTGGTTGATCTGTACGGAACAGTAACAAACTTGTTTGCTAAAAACCATATTGCAGAAGATATTCAGCATATCATTGGTGTTAAAAATGTTATTAATGAGATTCAACTAGAAGATAATTCAGGAACTATATAATAAGAGAATAAAAATGAAAAAGTTAAAATTGTCTTGGAAGATTTCTGGTTTGATGTTGACAGGATTTTTATTTCTTTTCACATTAAGCTGTTCAACTTATGAAGGTACTTCAGATTATTCAACTCAGGGTATTTATAATCTGAATGACCTTGATGCTTATGGCGATTGGATATATATAAATCCTTACGGAGAAGTATGGCAGCCTTTTGTTGTGGATGGCTGGATGCCTTTTGATAATGGACACTGGGCTTTCGCCAATGGGAACTGGACATGGATTTCTTATGAACCATTTGGCTGGATTGTATATCATTATGGTAATTGGTACGATGATCCGATGTATGGGTGGGTCTGGATTCCCGGAGACGGAGCCTGGTCTCCTGCAAATGTATGGTGGATAAATTATGGTGATTATATTGGTTGGGCTCCAATACCACCTAGAGGAGTCGTTTATGGAAGACCATGGGATAAAGATCAGGAAAGATACTGGCATGTAGTAAGAATGAATGATTTTACTAAAGATGATATTAGAGATTACAGAGTAGATCATCCTCTTAGAAATGAAAATGGTGGAAGAAACATTTTAGATAGACCTCCGGATAGAACAACCATTGAAAGGAGTACCGGGGA
>JARRMA010000314.1:0-3379 GCA_037386505.1 Candidatus Bathyarchaeota archaeon | reverse complement strand
CAATTCTCTTCTTTAAGATTTTTGAGTTTATGGACCCACTCTTGTAAGCATAGATAACATTCTTTGAGAGCTCGTTCTTGTCCAATGACCCACTCAAGAAGATTGTTAGAAACAGGATAATCTTTAGTTGATTTGAAAATTTTCCAATTCCATTTCTTATTGCGAATAAGTTCTTCATCTTCACCGAAATAATCCACATTCTACCCTCTTGATTTGTTAATCTGTAATTATGCACCTGCTCATCTTAGCTTGTGACTTTGATTCAAGAAAGAGTTCTCTTAAGATAAAGCCATATTTCGTAACCAGTAACATTACAGAAACGGAATAAATCTATGTCTTTCATAGGACAAAAAAATATTATTTCGGTACATTCGTTTTATTCATTCAATTTAAGTAACAATATTTTCTTTAAAAAAATTGACCAAGAAGAACTTAATAGTAACTTGAGAAAAGAATAATCACAGATTTAGAAGGATTATACATATGAACGATAGTATTGCAGTAATAGGTTCTGGGGTAATAGGTGGAGCTATAGTTAGAAGTTTGTTAAAATCTAGTCACGATTATACAATAACCGCTTCTGATATAGCTTTGGAAAAAATTAATGAACTTAAAGAATTTGGAGTTTCTGTAACATCGGATAATAAAAAAGCTGCAAAAGAATCTGAAATTATCTTTGTTTGTGTTAAACCTAACTATTTGAAAAATGTTTTAGAAGAAATAAGTCAAGAAATTAAAGGAAAATTAGTGATCTCTTCTGCAGCTGCAGTTACTATCGATTTTTGTAAACGAATTGTTCCTAATGCAAAATTTGTTAGGATAATGCCAAATGTCGCAATTACGGTTCAAGAATCTTTTACTGCTTATTGTTGTAGTCAGGATATAACACCTCAAGAAAAAGAGATCGTCAAAGCTCTCTTGAATATGATGGGAATTCAAATGGAGATAGAAGAGAAGTTTATGGATGCCATTACTGCAGTAAGTGGAAGTGGTCCAGGATACATTTCTATAATAATTGAAGCTCTTACATATGCTGGATTAAAAGTAGGTTTACCCCGAAAATTAGCCTCAAATAGTGCTGCTCAAGCAGTTCTTGGAACTGCAAAACTTATTCTAGAAACTGGACAAACTGCTGCGCAGATACGTGATAACGTCACAACTCCAGGTGGAACTACAATTGAAGCTATTTATGAAGTTGAAAGAAGCCAGATAAGGCAAGCTTTAATGAGGGCGGTAGAGTCAGCAACAAAAAAGAGTAATGAAATCAGAAAAAAGTGGAATGAAAAATAGATATTTAATTAAAACTTAAATCTAGTAATTCGTAATTCTATTTTTATGTCAAAAGAGAAAATTATTGTTCTAATGGGGTCTCCTAGAGACCTACAATTTGCAGTTAAAATTAAAGATTTCCTTAAGAAAGAAAAATTTTCAGTGCTTCCCATTTTTAACGTTGCATCTGCTCATAGAACTCCTGATAAATTACTAAATGATTTGAAGGAATATGAAGATAGCAACAAGAATATAGTCTATATTACTGTGGCTGGTTTGTCAGATGCTTTGTCAGGTGTTGTTGCTGGTTTCACTAGTTTTCCTGTTATTGCTTGTCCTCCGGATTCCGAAAAATATGGTGCTTCTAAAGTTTTTTCTTCTACTGCAATGCCTAAAGGTATACCTGTTGCTTATGTTGCTAAACCAGAAAATGCAGCTTTGATAGCTGTTAGAATATTTGCATTAGAAAATTCTATTCTCCAAGAACAACTTAAGAAGTTTAAACAAAAAATGGCAAAATCAAATCGGTATACGAGGGTGCCGAAGAAGTCAAGAAAATTACTCGAAAAAAAGATATTAATAGATTGACTGTTTAACGTTCTTTATTTTTTATGATTTTTCCTTTTTAACATGTTAATTTACTTAATCAGTTTGAGAAAGATAATGAATCGAAGGTAATAGTTAAATGCGACTGATCCTTTTATCTGCTTCTAACACTTTTAAGGGTCATTTCACAATGATACAGAAGCGAATTTCAGATCCTTTCGTTGCTTCATTGTTTTTTTATTTATCTTATGGATCCCCCTGTTATTCCTTATTTAATTTAAATGGCTTTCAATATCCTAAAAACAGTGGCAAGTGAAATTGAAGTCGGAACTAAATACGTTCCAGATATGGCCAAACAAGAGATTGAAGAGCTAAGAAAATCGATAAAAGATTCATCAATTAACATAATAAACGATAATCTTGCACGAATGAAGAAAACGTGGAAAAATCGACCCAAAGTTATGGAATACTTTGATGAAATTGCAAACTTTTTCGGTCGAAGGGAAAAAGAAATTCGTGAACAAAAAAATGCTGGAAAAAAGGTTATCGGTTATACTTGCATGTTCGCACCTGTAGAAATGATACTAGCGGCAGATGCTATTCCTGTTCGCGTTGGTTCTGGATGGTATGATGCAGCAAAACTGGGAGATAGAATAATGCCTGTTGAAGTGTGTCCAGTAATAAGATCAACAATCGGTGCAAAGATGATTAATCTGTCCCCTTTTATTGAACTTAGTGATGCAATAATAAACCCCTTAACATGTGATGGAAAAACAAAGCTTTGTGAAATATTGTCTGATTATAAAACTATGTGGCGTATGACTCCACCTCGGGTTAAAGATGATCCGCATGCTTTAACGCTTTGGAAGGAGGAGCTTATGATAATGAAAAGAAAAATCGAGGCACTCACCGGAAATAAAATTACAAGAAAAAAACTAAGAGAATCAATAGAGCTTATGCAAAAAGCAACAAAGGCTTTCCGAAGGCTCCAGGAATTAAGAAAAGGTCCTCCTGTGATTATGGGAAGAGATGCTATGCTAGTGAATCAAACCAGCCTTTGGGATGATATTAAAAGATGGACAGAAAAAGTAAATGAACTCTGCGATGAACTTGAAAAAAGAGTTGAACAAAAAGAATATGCTTGCTATCCTGAAACTCCAAGAGTACTTGTAACTGGTACTCCCATGTTGTGGCCTGATAGTTGGAAGGTTCCAAATTTAATCGAAGAATCCTATCCGCAGGGAATATTGGCTGTCGATGAACTCTGCACAAGTGATAGAATTCTTTTTGATCCAGTCGGGGTGGACGAATGGACTATGAATGATATGCTTGATGCTATCAGCGAAAGATATCTGATGGCATGTACATGTCCTTGTTTTACTTCAGAGCATGGAAACGAAGATCGAGTAAATTGGATTATGGATAGAATCAAAGAGTACAGAATTGATGGAGTTATTTATTATGTCGTCAGAGGATGCATCCTATATGCTATGGAATATGCACGAATCAAAAAGGTTCTAGATCGAATGAATATACCTGTATATTATCTTGATACAGAATATAC
>JARRMA010000313.1:0-3004 GCA_037386505.1 Candidatus Bathyarchaeota archaeon | reverse complement strand
TTCTGGTATGATTCTTTTTAAATCGTTGTTTTTTTGGCCTTCTTTTCCATTATTTAATGTAATATTAACGAGTTGAATTATTAAAGGATCCCATTTGGGTTTGCAGAGTTTTATTGTTTAATCATACTTTTCTATTAATGGGTTTTAAGATAATTGAGATGCATTCCTCTTTTTTGGTGTTTAAAAAAAGATATAGTGTTTATTTCTAGATTCGAAATATTTTAGAAATAGATATTTCTCTGATTTTGATTTTTTAGTTTTTTCTTTGCTGTGAACTAATAAACTTATTTACAGTAAGAATTAATAATGGGCGAATCTTGTAGACGCTAAGAGTGACTTTCATGAAAAAATATTTTCCTATTTTTCTTTTAATCATACTCCTATTGAGTGTTGAGATTATAACTGCCGAAGAAATGGAACTAATCTCGGTGTCTGCTGGGGGCAGATCAACTTTTGCTATTAATTTAGAAGTTGGACAAAAATGTTGGGGTACAATATCAATCGAAGGAGAAAGTGAAAATGATATTGATTTTTATATACAAAATCCTGAAGGAATTACAATTATTGAATTAGGAAGAGTTTCCCAAGGAGACATTTTTGAATTTAAAGCACAAGAAGCTGGTTCCTATGTTCTTAATTTTGATAATTATTTTTCGTCAATTGGTTCAAAAGTTATTACTCTGACTTATAAATTAAGTTTGACTCCTATAGTTGGAATTGATCCAGTTTTGTTTCTGACCATAATATTTGCAGTAATTATCATTATTGTCTTATTATTGTTCTATAGACGCTCAAAGAAACTTGGCTTGAATAATAAATAATCTATTTAGTAGTAGTTGTGTCTGGAATTTAGTGTACTACTACTTCTTTAGATATGTATGTCAATGAAAGAATAGAGTTTTTTATTTTAAAATTGTTCAACAAATCATATAAATTATTTTTTTATAACTTAGTTTTAGGGATTTTTTTGCATAAAAATCGTTTTTCTGAAGTGATTTTGACTGATATAGCGATTCCTCTAATTATCGATAAAAAATATATACCAATTTTTATCGAAATGTAATCATGAACAACCTTGAAGGCATATTAGACTTAGTAATTTACTATAAGAAAAAAGTTTGAATTTTATTGTTTTTTTCTTCTATTTAAGAAATTTGGGAGATTATTTTTTGTGCAACAAATGTTATATGTTGTTAAAAAATTTGTTTATGTGCAGTTCTTTATGTCCTGGTTTAATAAAAAATGGATGATTGCTTAACATGGATTTAATTCACGAATATTCATACTTTCGTTTTGTTCAGTTTTTTGGTGTTTTACTTTTAGTTTTAGCTTTTTTTGTTTGGTTTTTTCCGATAATGGAGATTCAAAGCAATCAAGCTATGCTTTTAGAAGCTGATAATCTACATTTAGAATCTGAGCAGATTTGGGCATACGATGGAGCCTTAAGATGGTGGAAAAATGTTTATGCTAGTACAATAATTCCTCTGGTTGGAATCTTAATAACATCCGGATTAGTTACTATAATAGCTCCTTTTATTCTAAAGCTTGAGCATATAGTTGTTTTTAAAAGATTTAGAAGCAAAAATCAAATTGTGACACTTGATAATTACTTCAAATCAAAAGAAAAGTAATTTTCGATATTTTTTGTACCTTTTTTATTGTTAGTCCTTAGCATGGAGAGCAAATTGATATTTAATTTTTAGTCGTTATTGTAATCTTGGTTGATTTGGAATTGAATAATTCGGACCTGTTATTGTTGGCAATCTTTTTAGTCCCATGTTGTTGAGTCGGGTACATATGAATGAGAATGATTGTTCTATTCCTGTTAGCATGCTTTTTCCTTCTGTTGTGAGGGAAAATACTTTTCTCGGTCGGTCATGGTTTGTGTCCCATTGGCTTGTTATGTATCCTTTTTCTTGTAGTTCAGCTAGGAAAGGATAGATAGTGCTTGGTCCAAAGTATGCTCCGAAGTTTTTTCTGATTTGGGTTATTACTTTGTAGCCGTGCATGTCTTCTTTTTGTAGTAATTCTAATATTATTATGTCTAATAGGCCTCTTGTTAGTTGTTTATTTGCTTTTTTTATTTCTCTTGGGTTCATGTTTTTCATCTCATATTATTTTTGGTGTAGGTATGTTCTACAGTTATACAATATGTCTTTATTCAGACATATTGTCTGTATTGTTATAGATAATAAAACAAAATAAAAAGGTTGATGTGACCGCAAGTAATAAAATAAAAGATCTAAAATATATTCTAGTTAAAAAATTGTATTAATTATGCGTAAAATATTGTATTAAAGAATTGATTTGTAAAAAAATTTAACATCGGTTGATCTATATTGTATTTCACTCAATTTGTTGAACAAATCAACACAAAATGAAAAAAACACTTAGTTCAAGTTTTCGAATTTTATACACAGACAGTTTTTAAATGAAATCTTTTATTTCTGATTGCACGTTTTGCTCATGATTTTTTGATTTTTGTGCAACAAATATTATATGTTGTAAGCATTTTTCGGTTATTAGTTGGTCTTTGTCCCCTAGTTGAATGTTTAGTGGATGATTGTTTGAAATGGGGTTATTTAATAGTCGTGTGGATTTTAATTTTGTTCAGATTTTTGGTTTTTCTCTTTTAATTTTGGCTTTTTTTATTTTGGTTGTACCGATGGTTGAAATTGAAAGTAATGAGGTTATGCTTTCCGAGGTTGATAACCCAAATTTTGATTTAGATCAGGTTGCTGTGTATTCTGGTTCATTACGCTGGTGGAAAAATCTTTACATTAATATAGTAATTCCTGTTGTTGGAGTATTGATAACATCTGGATTAGTGACTATAATTATTCCTCTTATTTTTCATCTTGAAAATATAAGTATTCGAAGAAGGTTTAAAAACAAATATCAAACCATAACACTTGATGAATATTTTAAACCAAAAGATAAGTAAAATTGTTATTTCAGAAAATTTAAAAAATTCTGAGATAATCGTGCGTCGAAAAACAGTTTT
>JARRMA010000312.1:2607-3861 GCA_037386505.1 Candidatus Bathyarchaeota archaeon | reverse complement strand
AAATTAATTAATTGTATGCGCACGTCATTCTAAAAAATGAACATTAAATATTTCTATTTCAAGTTAGAAAGATCTTTTCACTTTCTGATGGAACCGTAGTTCCCATGCTGAGAATGGTAAAGAAAACACCTAAGAACATTGATAACAATGAAGGAATTAGCAACATACTATTAACCCCTGTTTCATCAATTATTCCAAGGGAAAACACACACAGCATAATTGACGCAACAAAACATAACATTGGAGCAATACTGAAATTTCCAAACTTACTTTTTTCCGAGGTTACTTCTTTGATAAATGTCTTATAGTCAGCCAAATTCTTGTCAAGTGCTGCTTTCTTTATTTTCAAGTTAGCTTTTTTATTTTTGTCAGTTTCATTTTCAAGTTCAACCCCAAGAAGTTGAATTTTTTCTGTTGTTAGAAATGCATTAGTCATAAGCAAAGTTTTTGTTGATGAGAAAGCCCGCAAATTGTAAACCATGACTATTCCAAAAAAACCTACAAGAGTAGCGTTGACTTGAGTTAGTGTTGAAAAAATTGTTTCAGCCAAGTCAGGGTTCAATACTTCCTTGTCCATGAAAATCCAAATTGAGAACACTAGAACGGCGATAATGATTGAACTTAGACTAAGGAGTATGTCTAATTTGTTCACAAATTCAACCTCCATCTAAATTGAATGTTGAATAATTGCTTTAAAAAATTTGTCAAGCAAACTTTCACTATTAATGTTCAAAAAAAGGGCGCAGTGTTAGGGTTCAGTTAAATGTGAAGTGACCAACTCTCGTTCTTGTAGTTGTATGCTTAGGGGACGGAGACTCAAACGCCTTCCACAGTTTGGACATTTTCCATCAATCTTATTCCTAAGCCGATAGAGGGGAATCATATACCATCCATCATACAGAACAGCACCGCATTCATGGCAGACAACACTGAAACCCAACACTTAACACCGAAACTCAATCGACAAAAACGGATTTAGTGGTTGTGGCGTCCAGAATAAGGGGGAAGTGGAGAGGGAAACGAAACTAAACAGATTTTTACTGTTTTTCTTTTTTCCAATTAGTAAGAAGTTCCTTTTTACTTTCTTCAAGTAATTTCTCATTTTCTCTATGTCGCTTAATTAGTAGTTCTAAGGCTTCTTCAAAAGGAATTGTGGAAAAAACAACGTCACTTTTTTTAACTAATGTTATTTCCATCAAAGTTTCAAGGCTATTTTGAATTCGTTTTTTGGAGTAGTGTAATACTGAAACCAAA
>JARRMA010000312.1:0-2589 GCA_037386505.1 Candidatus Bathyarchaeota archaeon | reverse complement strand
TTTTCAATGTTAAAGCAAAAAAGGGGAAAGTAATTTGTTTTGATGTGAAGGTTATGGAGGTGTTATTCCTGGCCAACCCTGTATTGTTCCGATTCTAGCTAAGTGGAATGCTGGGTCTAATACTACTTGATCTACTGCGCATATTTTAACACCTTCAAAATCGCCAGTTCCATGTCCAACTACAGTTCCGCTATATCCATTAGCTGAAGTTTTACTTCTGATGGAAAGCTCCAAAGTACCAAGAGGTACAGCACCATAGTAGATTGTGACTGTTTCTTCTACTCTTACAACTGTACCTTTAGGACCTGCATCCCATTCTGCTGATTTTACAAAGTATTCTATACTTACAGGATCCGATTCCATCGTAAACACATCTGTACCTATTGTAAGAGTTAGTGTATCTCCATTAATCCACTCAGCTCCTCTCGCATGACTTGTTTCTCCTGCTTCCCAGGCTTTCATAATGTCTCCTGTTGCTCCCGATGGTTCAAGCATGAAATTCAGAAACTTTTCATTAGCTTTGGTAGTTCCTGGTTTAGCTAAGGCCAATGGTGTCAACATTAGATTCATTTTCTCACCTCCCCCTGATGGTTGAGACCGGCGTTTGTTTTCCGATCTATTGAAATAACAGATTACATTTTATGTTGATAAATTATAGGTGGTTGTACGTGTAACCACCTATCATATTAAAAAGTGATTTCGATTGAAGGGGACAATCAAAGACACATTACGGAAATTTGGGCTTTCAGAAAATGAAATAGAAGTTTACATTCTGTTAGGAAAATCAGGTCCAAAGAAAGGATTTGAAATCACAAAACATTTGAAGATAAATAAAGGTCAAGTCTACAGAATTTTAAAGAATTTAGAAAAGAAAGGAATTATCGAGTCAACACTTGAACATCCAAAGCGATTCCTTGCAGTATCCCTAGAAAAGGTAATTGATTCCTTCATTAAATCTAAAAGAAAAGAAGTTGACCAAATTGAACAAACAAAAGAAGACTTATTGTCTGATTGGAGGAAAATCAAACAAATACAACTAGACTCATCCTATGAAAAATTTAGTGTAATAGAGGGAGAAAAGAAGATCTTTAACAAAATCTCCCAAATGATTAAGGAAACAAAAAATGAATTCGTTTCAATTGCCAGCGTTTATGGTATGCTTAGAGCGATTAATTTTGGCATCTTTGAAGAAGTCAAGAATCACCGGCTACAAGAGAAGATAAGTTTTCTTTTCTTGACTCAAATAACAAAGGATGATATCAAGGCAGTAAAAACTATTTTAGAACATCTTACTCCAGAAATAAATGTTAAGGGAAGACATCCAAATAGAATTTCATCTGTTTTTCCTAGGTTAGCCATCAAAGACAAAAATGAAATATTACTCTTCATTTCAAGAGAAGAAAAAATCGAGACCGCCTTATATACAGACTGTAAAAGCATCATAGAATCATTTTATGGTGTATTTCGAGATCTTTGGAAGAGTTCAGCTGATATTAGGAAAAGGGTTATTGAGCTTGAAACTGGAAAAATCCCATCAATTATGGAATTAATTAAAGACCCAATAGTAGGTAAGAAAAAATATTTTGATGCTCTAGAAACCGCACAAAAAGAGATACTTATTGTCACATCTTCAGAAGGACTTCTCAATATCTCAAAAAATATTAATTTAATGAAAAAATGGAGCAAAAAAGGAGTTAGAACAAAAATAATGGCTCCGATAACAAACCAAAATTTAGATGCATTGCAGACATTATCAGTTTACTGCGAAATAAAACATATCCCTATTGGTTATAGAGAAACCACAATTATTGATGGAAACTCCCTGTTTCAATTAGATTATCCTGTTATTAATAATCCTCAAGATGGAAAAGCAATGAACTTTGAGAATGTCTTTTTCACAAATAATTCAGAATACATCAAACGAACATCAGAAAATCTATTAGATGCTTGGATGAAGAATCACACACCCCCAGGAATTACATTGAATAGTGTAATTCAACAAAATATACTACCCAATAAGAAAGATGAACTGGCTCAAACGAGTTTACCTTTACAAAGAGTAAGAGAATATAAACATCTAACCGATCAAAAGATCACTGAAGAAATAGTTCAAAATAAAATAAAGAACCTAAAAAGATACCCAATTAATAACCCTTCAAGAGATAATGAAACAAAAATCTACAGATCATTTGGTTCTGCAGGAATGGCATTAATCCATCCACATCCTCAACTGAATTTACCAGAACTTATTATTGGTATAGCTATGTTTAATGATGAATCATCTTATGGTGCAACTAATCATTTAATGATCAGTGCCAAGAATAGAACAAGTTCAGATTCTATTTATGAACCGGTTGCTATTGTTGATACTAATCCTTACTTGATAGATTATCGAAGAATGGTTTACAAAGGCGATCCCGTTGAACATAACGTTAGATTGGTCAAGGATAGTGAATTTAAAATCTTTGTTCAAGGCAATAGCCTTTTTGCCAGTTGGACAATTCCCATTCCTTTACTTTCCGGAAACCATGTTTTACCTCCTTCGAGTATACTATTTGAGGGATATGGTGAAGTGAAATCAGGCTTTTT
>JARRMA010000311.1:0-5007 GCA_037386505.1 Candidatus Bathyarchaeota archaeon | reverse complement strand
CTTTTCATTTGCTTTTACAGGTTTATAGAAACATGTTTCTTCTCCAGTATGGCATACTGTACCTACTTGTTGAACTTTAAATAATATTGAGTCATTGTCACAGTCTAAAAATGCATTTTGAACTAAGGAATAGTGGTTAGATTCTTCACCTTTCATCCAAATTCTGCCTTTTGTTCGGCTCCAAAAATGCATTCGTCCACTAGACAAAGTTAATCTCAATGCTTCTTTATTCATAAAAGCCTGCATCAACACATTGTTATTTGACGCATCTTGAACAATAACAGGTACAAGACCATCTCCTTTGTCAAAATTCACCTTTGATACGAAAGTATCAATTTTCTCTTTATTCATTTTCAACAATTTTATCACTATCTGAATTCTAAACTATACGCATCGGTACTCCTTTTTCTTGGAGATAATTCTTAACTTCTCCCACAGAATATTGACTTCTATGAAAGATCGAAGCAGCCAGGGCAGCATCGGCTTCTCCAACTGTTAACACTTTATATATATGATTAAGATTACCTGCTCCTCCACTTGCAACGATAGGCAAATTTGTTATTCGACTCATAGCACGGGTCAACTCTAAATCGTAACCTGTTTGTACTCCATCACAATCCATGCTTGTTGGCAGAATCTCACCTGCACCTAGATCTCTAACTTTCTTGGCCCAAGTTAAAGCGTCTATACCCGTTGGAACTCTTCCACCTTCAAGATAGACTTCCCACCAACATTTTCCATTATTTGTATTAATTATTGTTTTTTGACTTACATCATTTTCAACATAGACTCTTTTTGCGTCTATCGCAACAACAATACATTGACTCCCGAAAATTGCAGCAGATTCTTCTACAAGTTCTGGTCTATTTACAGCAGCAGTATTTATTGACACTTTATCTGCACCACTAGAAAGAGCATTTTGGATATCAGTTATATTTCTAATTCCACCACCCACAGTAAAAGGAATTGAAATCATGTCTGCTGTTCGTTTAACAACCTCCAGTGTAGTGTCTCTTTGTTCATGAGAAGCTGTTATATCAAGAAAAACTACCTCATCTGCACCCTGCTCTCTTGCCGCAGATTATGAAGAGCAGGGTGCAGATGAGGTAGTTTTTCATAGATAGCCGTCCCAACAATTACTCCATATAAACCGATTTTTGAGAGGTCAACCAAGTCTTGCAACTTGGCTACACCGCCCGATGCTATAACAGGGACATCGACAGATTTTACTAACTCCGCTGTTTTTTCTATTTGCGGTCCCTTCAAAGTTCCGTCAACACTAATTGGTGTAAAAATTAAGCAACCAATATCCAAATTTCCAAACGATTTAGCAAAATCTAAGTAATTAATATTGGAATTGTTTTTCCAACCATGAAATGCCATTTTTCCATTTTTTTCATCTATTGCAACAGCTATTCTCTCAGATCCAAATCTTTTTGAAGCTTCCTTAATCAAATCAGGATTTTTAATTGCAGCTGTTCCGAAGATTACCCGATGAGAACCAATATTGAGTAACTGATCAGCTTTCTCAAGGTCTCTAATCCCACCTCCAATTTGAACGTTAGCAGTTAAATTTTCTAATATTCTCTGAATAACGTCAATATTCTGTCCATATCCCAATGCTGCATCGAGGTCTATAATGTGTATAAGATCTGCTCCTTGGTTTTCTAATAGTTAATTTTGTGAATATCATAAAGAGGTAGAACAGTATGAAAATTATCCCAGCGGTTGATATTATGGGAGGAAAGTGTGTACGCCTCTTACGTGGTGATCCCAAAAAGAACAAAATTTTTGAGAATAGTTAAACCTGTTTTACTACTCTTTTCAGGATGAAATTGTGTGGCAAACAAATTCTTTTTTGCAACCATTGATGCAAACTTGACTCCGTATTCAGTGGTTGTCACTGTTACATCAGAGTTCTTTGGTTGAGGATAATACGAATGAACGAAATAAACATATGAATGATCCTTAACTCCATCTAGAAGAGGATGAGCCTTCGCAAAGTCAATTGTGTTCCACCCCATTTGAGGAGTTTTCACAGATTCAGGCAACATCACAACTTCTCCAGCTAAGAAGTCAAGTCCTTTGATTGAACCACCCTCATTGCTTCTTGTGAAGAGAAGCTGAAGCCCTAGACAGATTCCGAATATTGGTTTTCCGTTCTTTGCAGCTTCAGCCACAATGCTAGTTATCGGAATCATGTTTTTAACTGCTGGCGCAAATGCTCCAACACCTGGAAGAACAATTGAATCAGCTTTAGTCAGATCATCAGGACTATGAGTTATTTTAACGGTTGCTCCCGATTTTTCCAGACCTTTTCGGATGCTTCTGAGGTTTCCTACACCATAATTGACTACTGCAATTTGAGGAATTGTTACAAAACCCCCTTTGCGCTTGGAACTTCATCTCTTATTCTAGGTTCGATTTCATATGCTTGCTTGAATGCTATCGCCAGTGCTTTTACTGTTGCCTCAATTTTATGGTGTTCATTGCTACCATAAAGTACAGTGATATGAATGTTAGATTTAGATGATTGAGCTAACGAGTCAAAAAAGTGTTCAATATCTTCAGTTTTTAGGTCTTCAATTTGAGTTTGCATTAGTCTCAGATTTCTAATAATATATGGTCTTCCGCCTAGGTCAATTGTTGCTCTTGCTAGCGATTCATCCATTGGCACGTAAGCCGATCCAAACCGTTTAATACCTTTGCCCTTGTTTTTTGCTTTATCTAGTGCTTCACCTAGAACTAATGCTACATCCTCACTAATGTGATGCACTAAGTCTCCACTAGCTTTGACTTTTAGATTAAAAAGAGCATGCTTGGCAAGAGTGATTAAAATATGATCCAAGAATTTGATGCCTGTTTTGACATCTGCTTTTCCTTGTCCATCTATATTTAATTCTATGCCTATATCAACTTCTTTGGTTTTCCGGTTTGTTTTCACTATTCTCAATTCATACACTCCCATGTAAATTTGTAAATAAGTATGGAATATCGTTCACATCTGTCACTATTGCATCAGCCCCATGTTTATGATATTCATTAAAAAGCTTGCTTAAATCTTCTGACGAAGATGATACCCCAAAAAAATACAAGTTTTTAATCCCCTGCAATTTCGTTTTTTCAATTAAAATAGCATCTGCTATCCCATCTCCAATATATACAATTCCTGTTTCATTGTCTAAAGTTTTTTCAATTAATTCAATGAAGAGAGCTGGATTTGGCTTCCCAAGTGTTTCCATTTCAATTTCAGATTTTAGCATATCACCAAGAAAAACAGATTTATTCTCATCAAAGTATCCAGAATAACCGTATTTTTCTAGGATATACATTCCTTGTGGTTTAGGGCGCCCAGAATAGATACCGAATTCACCAAAAATTCGGTATAGGAGGTCTAATGTTTCTTTAGTAGGGATGAACTCCTCTACATCAATAAGACTCTTCTTAAAATTGAAGAAGGAAGGTTTGCCATAGACCTTCGTATACAATTTTTTCCCCAGATATATTTCTTCAAACAAACGTTTCAGAAGATCTGGTTTTTCGAGGTCGTATGGAATCAACTGTTTAATAAGCATCTGTTTGTTCTCCACGATCTCTGGGTCAACACCAATAGTATTGATTTTTTTGGTTCTAAGAAATTTTCCTACTTTTTTCAATTTCAGAATAAAAGTTTGGACATCAGAGAATTTAATATTTTTAAATTGTCTTTTGAAGATTTGAAGTACTTGTTTTTGTTCAAGTTTTCTAAGTATAAGATTCAAGTAATATTGGACTAATGTGTAAGATAATTTCCAGTCATTATTGTATAATCCTGTATCTTTGAATTTTTGAACATCCTGAAAAGTAACCAATTTACCCTTTTCTCCTTCAAGCTCTAACAAATCTAGGAAATAGTAGTCAACCAAGTTTCTAATTGTTTGTCGATAAGACTGACTAGTTTGCGAAAGTACACCATCAAAATCGAAGATTATATGACAAATTCTATTAAGGGATTCTTTGGAATCTTCGCGAACAAAAATTCGTTTATCCTTATTCAGCGAACGATATGACATTTTCTAGTCCTCAAGTGAAGCCTTCAAGGCTAAAAGGAAGGCTTGATTCATTTTTCGAGTTCCAACAGTAACTCTTATGCAATTCTCTAGTAGTTGAAGGTGACCTCTATCTTTCACTAGAACTTTTCTTTTTTCTAAACGTTCAGCAAGTGTTGCAGAATGTAGCTTATCCTTTGTTATCTTAAAAAGGATAAAATTTGCATCTGAAGGAAAAGGATCTACTCCATCTATTTTCTTCAAGTTTTCCATTAGCCAATTTCGTTCATTGACCACAAGATCTATCTGGTTCTTAAAAAATTCCCAATTCTTAAGAGCTAAGGCAATTGTTTGTTGCGTTACGGAATTTACATTAAACGGTCCCATCACTCTTTGAATATATTTGACGACGTGTTGACTTGAAACAAGATAACCTAGACGAAGCCCTGCCAATCCGAAAGCCTTTGAAAAACTTCTTAACAAGGCAAGATTGTCATATTCACGTACCCATTCTATTATGGAATTTGAAGCAAAATCTCCGTAAGCTTCATCCACAACTACGATCCCTTTGAATTCGTCTAAGAGACATTTAATATCTGAATCTTTAAACTGATTCCCTGTAGGATTATTTGGAGAACAAATAAAAAGTAATTTCGTTTCCTTATCGGCACGTTTCAATATTGTATCAACATTCAAATTGAAGTTGTGTTTTAGCATAACAGTTATTTTCTTACCACCGTAGAGTTCTGTAAAGAATGTGTACATAGGAAAGGTTGGTTCAACAACAATAACTTTCGAGCCTTTTCTAATAAAAACCTTCATTAAAAGGTCCATTATTTCATCGGCACCATTTGCTACAGAGATTTCAGATTCATCAAAACCTACAAAATCTGAGATCGCTTTTACAGCTAAGCTCCCCCGAGGCGGAGGATAAGAACGAACATCAATCGTATTACAAGTTTCCATTAAAAGATTTTTG
>JARRMA010000310.1:0-4478 GCA_037386505.1 Candidatus Bathyarchaeota archaeon | reverse complement strand
CTGAAATATTCTGGTGTCAAATGTGTATTAGCTGAATCATTTGCTAGAATATTCTATAGAAATGCAATAACAATCGGTTTACCTGTTTTAGTATGTGCCGAGATTTCAAAAAAAGTGAAAGAAGGGGATATATTAACTGTTAATTTGCAAACAGGTAAAATTGAAGATTTAACTAACGGCTCTATATTGCAGGCTCTTAAGCTTCCAGAATTTATTATGGAAATTCTTGAGGATGAAGGATTAATTAACCATCTTAAAAGGAGATTTAAACAAAATGAGTAAATACAAAATATCTTTGATTCCCGGAGATGGAATAGGTCCGGAATTATCAGAGGCCACCCTAAAAATTTTAGACGCAGTTCAAAAGAAATTCGACATTGATCTGGAAATAATTAAGGTTAATGCAGGAGATACATGTTACGAAAAAAATGGAATAGCACTTCCAGAAGAGACAGTTGAAGTGATCAAAAACTCGCATGCATGCATGAAAGGTCCAGTAGGAGAAACAGCTGCTGATGTAATAGTTAAACTAAGAATAATGTTTGATTTGTATGCAAATCTACGTCCAATCAAGAAATATCCATCGATTCCCAGCCTGAAACCTGACATTGACATGATTTTTGTTCGAGAAAACACTGAAGACGTCTATCGAGGAATAGAATTTGAAATGGACGACTCTGCTATTTGTATTCGTGTAATAACAAAAAAGAACAGTGAAAGAATAGCAAAGAAAGCTTTTGAAACAGCCAGAAGAAGAAATGGAAAAAAACGAGTTACAGCAATTCATAAGGCTAATGTAATGAAAAAGACCTGTGGCCTCTTCGCAAAGACTTGCAGAGAAGTAGCAAAACAATATCCAGACATAAAATTTGACGAATTATATGTCGATGCTGCTTCAATGCGGTTGATTAAAGAACCAGAAACTTTCGATGTTTTTGTTACCCCAAACATGTTTGGCGATATACTTTCTGACGAAGCAGCACAACTGATTGGAGGTTTAGGTATGGCTCCTGGAGCAAATATCGGTGATAACTTTGCCTTATTTGAACCAATTCATGGTTCTGCACCTAATCGCGCAGGAAAACAAACAGCTAATCCATGTTCAATGATTTTATCAGCTAAGATGATGTTTGATTGGTTGGGCGAAAAATATAACGACAAAGAATGTTTGAAGGCAGCTCAAGCTATCGAAGATGCAGTTACTGAAACTTTGAGAAAGGGAATAACTATTCCAGATTTTGGTGGAAATGCAAAAACCATAGACATGGCTAAAGCTATGGCCAAAGAAATCGTCAATAGTACTAAATAGAATTGATTGTAAAAAAGAGGGGTATTAGAAATAACAACTGCAGATTACATACGAATCTTTGATACGACATTAAGAGATGGAGAGCAAACTCCAGGAGTATCTTTAACCACCGAAGAAAAAATTGAAATTGCAAAACAATTAGACAAAGTCGGTGTAGACTCAATCGAAGCGGGTACTCCAATCAGTTCAGAAGGTGAGAAACGAGCTGCTAAAGAGATCTCTAAATTAGGACTATCAGCAGAAATATGTGGCTTAGCTCGAACAAAACGTAAAGACATCGATGTAGCTATCGCTTGTGATGTTGATGCAATTCACACTTTCATTTCTACTTCTGAGGTTCAAATGAAATATGCAGTAAATATGACCCCTGAACAAGTAATGCAAAGTTCTATTGATTCGATTGAATATATTAAGAGTCACGGTCTAGTTTGTGAGTATTCTCCGATGGATGCTTCAAGAACGGATAGAACTTTTCTAAAACAAATTTGTAAAGCAGCAGAAGAAGCTGGAGCTGACCGGATAAATATTCCTGATACTGTAGGGATTATGATTCCCACGACAATGCAGCAGCTAATTAAAGACGTAAAAAGTGTTGTTACAGTGCCGATTAGCGTTCATTGCCATAATGATTTTGGAATGGCAGTTGCCAACTCCTTGGCTGGAGTTGAAGCAGGAGCTTCACAGATTCATGTTGCAGTTAACGGTTTAGGCGAAAGAGCTGGAAATGCAGCTCTTGAAGAGATACGGGAATTAATCCTGAACGACTCTATGAAACTTCTAGGCTAGTTGCTAAACTGACAGGAATGCAGATTCAGGCAAACAAGGCGATAGTTGGGGAGAATGCTTTTTCTCATGAATCAGGAATTCATACCCGTGGAGTCACAGTTGCTCCTTCTACATTTGAACCCATTAATCCTGAGTTTGTTGGAAGAAAACGCAAGTTAGTTGCTGGAAAATTGGCTGGAACAAGTGGAATACGTGCGGAGTTAGAAGATTCTGGATTATTTCCCACTAATGATCAGCTTGCAGAGGTTGTAAAAACAGTCAAAGAGCTTGGCGATAAAGGGAAGAAAGTAACTGATGCTGATATGTTGGCAATTGCTCGAGCTATTATGGGGAAAGTAATTAAAGAAAAAAGGATTGTTGATCTGACTGGTTTTTCGGTTGTTACTGGTATAGGAGTTATTCCTACAGCTTCAGTACGACTAATATTAGATGGCAAAGAATATGTTTCCTCAGAAACTGGTTTTGGTCCGGTAGATGCTGCAATCAAAGCAGTTCAAAAACTGACTTCTCCATTAGTAAATGTTAGATTGAAAGAATATCGCATTGAAGCTACCACAGGAGGTTCAGATGCTATTGGAGAAGTAATTATTAAAGTAGAAGATAAGGATGGAAACGTCGTTTCCTCTAGAGCAGTTAATGAAGACATTGTTATGGCAAGTGTTGAAGCAATGATAGATGGCATTAACAAAAGCCTACTGAAAAGCAGAAACAGAAAAAAATAACAGATTTTACGCTAGTATATTTATAAAATTGAATTTTCGAGTTATATTTGGATCTTATTCTCCACTTTTTTTCTTCAGAATAATTTCTGGAACTAAAATTCCTTCTTCTGTAATAACTGCATCAACATACTCTAATGGCGTAATGTCAAAAGCTGGATTAAGAACTTTTACTCCTTCAGGTGCGATTCTCTCACATCCTATATTTGTAACTTCTGATGGATTTCTTTCTTCAATGACTGAATCAGATGAAGAACTATTCTGATCCATAGTTGATATGGGAGCTGCAACATAGAATGGAATTCCATGTTCAAATGCCAAAATAGCTAAATTATATGTTCCAATCTTATTCAAAACAGCATCTCTAACAATTCGATCAGCACCAACAACAACCTTATCCACCATTCCCTTAGACATAACATAGCCCACCATAGTATCACTGATCAATGTCACAGGGATTCCATCGTGCATAAGTTCATAGCATGTAAGTTTTGCACCTTGAAGTCTTGGTCTAGTTTCACATGATATCACCTTGATGTTTTTTCCTTCTTCGATTGCAGCTCGAATTACTCCTAGAGCTGTGCCATAATCAACGGTTGCCAAACTTCCAGCATTGCAATGGGTAAGAACAGTATCACCATCATCTAATAATTGCTTCTTCAACTACAGTTTGAACCAGAATTTCCTTTGTTCCAACAGTTTTTTTGGTTTTCTGACTTATTCTATCAATTGCCCAAAACAGATTTACTGCTGTTGGGCGAGTTTTTTTCAGTACATCTGCTGCCATTTCAAGTTCTTTAATTAAGTCTTCAGAAGTTTTAGTTTTTGAATGAAAAGCACATAAAGCTAGTCCAAACGCGGCTGCTACACCAATTAGGGGAGCACCTCGTAATTTCATTTCTTTTATTGCAGAACCCATAGAATAATAATCTGTTATCTTTATCCAGACGACTTCATTGGGTAACTTTGTTTGATCAATTAGCTCTACTATTCCATCTTTCCATTTAATGGTGCGCATAAATTAATACCAACTTCAAATTTCATTTCTTTATGGTTCGATAATACATTTTCTACAAAAATGAAAATTCCAAATGAATGTAGATCAACTAATAAATTTAGTATATTCTAATTTACTTACATTCTGAACTTATTTTTTTAATTAAAAATTAATTGTTGTTTACTTATTGTTGATTTTTATTACAACCTCAACTGGACTTCCCTTTGGAAGTTTCAAATTCTCTCGCCAATCTTCTCCAACTGCAATAAGAGAGTAAATTCCAGAAACTTCAGCTCTTGCTTTTTTTACAAAATTTACTAAAGCTGCTTGAGTTTCACCTGACTTTATCATATCATCTACAATAAGCACGCTATCTCTTCGCTTTAAAGCCTCTTTTGGTAAATACAAAGTCATTGTTACACCGGATCCCCGTAAAACATAAGTTTCTTCTAAGAAAGCAGGAACTCCCACCTCCTTGTTACGTTTTGCAATCAATAAATCAACACCTAACGCGTTTGCAACCATAGCCCCTAGAGGAATTCCGTCAACAGCTGCAGTCAAGACTTTTGTAACTCGACCTCCCGCAAAAGTTGCAAGTGCATGATGAGCTGCTTGTTGAAGAATATTATGTTTTAAGGGGATCTGGTGTAACAATGACTCTGTATTT
>JARRMA010000309.1:0-3365 GCA_037386505.1 Candidatus Bathyarchaeota archaeon | reverse complement strand
ATTGCAGTAGTCAAACACGATAAAGACTCGACATTTGGTGCTGAGAATGCGTTAATGATCCAATTATGGCTTGAATCATCCCAAGGTTTCAGTTATGTGCCTGTTGCATACGTTGTAGATAACCATAATCCTAGTTCCATCAAATATCGGAAAAAGCAGTTTGAAGGATTTCCGATTGGAAAGAATTTTCAATTGGTTGAGAAGGGACAATTGCAGGTTTTGGTGCAAGGAACAACTTTTTTTGTAGGGTGGACAAAGCCGATTTCATTATTTGAACCAAATTGTAGTTTGCCACCTTGTTGTATGCTTTTTGAAGGATTTGGGAATTTAAATTCTGGAGTGATCAAGAATATCCATTCCTCTGGTAGAAAGCAGGAATTGTGGCATAATTCTTATGATGCTTTTGTTACTTTCTTCCATCCTAAATCAAAATATAGTGGCTCAGGAACAGAGGGAATTATTGATGTTGAATCAGTTCTTTTATCTTATCCTCCAAAATCCAACAGAGACTAGTTTTACTTGTGGGAAATTTAATCATTTTGTAGTATAGAAGAACTTTTGATCCTGTTATATATTTGATGTCCTAAAAATCCTCCAAATAATCCGTTGAATATTATAAGGGGAAACATTATGGATACTGTGCCAATAAATGATGTTGTATATTCTGGAGATATTAAAAAGGGAAACAACAGTATTCTAAAAATTACATCAAGAATTAATCCTGTTACAGAAAAAATGATAGTTAACCAAAGGAGTTTATTCCGTTTTTTAAAATATCCATAAATGGTATTAAAAATAACATCTTGAATAAATTTACCCGCAAATAATGGTATAGACTTTATAAAAATAGTAGGCCCCATATAAACAAGAATTACTGAAAGAAGCATTCGTTCTATAATTACTACAGAAATGAATTTCCAACGACTGCCTTCAAAAGATAGAAAAGCTACATTAAGAATGATAACCATTCCGAAACCTAAAATGTACCCCAATCCAATAATTCCTGTTAAAAATTTAGGAATTTGAATTACAGTTGCTGAATAGATAAGAGATATTGCAGCAAAAATAATCACTAATGTAATTTCTTTACTGCTCCACAATTAAAGATCTGCCTCTTTTAGACTTGATATGGAATTTTGCGTTATAATAGTTTTCAAGACAACACACTTTTTTCAGAGAATTATTCTTACGACGCGAATTGTAAACAACTGTTAAAAGTATCTAATTTTTCTTAAATAAACATTCAAATATAATTAAAATTTCAAAATTTACTAGTAAATTAGTGTGTGAATCCCTCTTCTCATTATCTTAAAAAAGGAAAGTTTGAAGGAGTTAGTGGATACATTGCCAGTGATTGATAAACCTATAAAATTATTGAGCACTTTTCATTTTCCTTCGATAATCAGTAATTGCTAATGTTGCTATCAAAAACAAGGGCAAAATAATCCATGAAGAAAATTCTGGAATTATGGAAACATTAGAATCAATTAGTGTAAAAGAATATTCCTCAAGATAATCATCATCTAGATTATGTTGCTTTTCATAAATATATGTTGGAGCACCAGTTAGTTTTTCGTAATGATTTTCTGAAACATAACTTCCAGCTTCATGGGTTATGTTGCTGAAGTGATAGTTTATTTGCAGTTCATTACCAGAAAAGGTTTTATTGTAACTTCCTGTGAAGGTATCTTCACCTTCAAGGACCATAGTGTCTTCATGATGAAGATTTGCTGCTACAAAATTTGGTTGTATTTTAGGTGATTGATGCATCGTAGTTAAAGGTGTTACAGAACTTTCACCACTCAAATCATACTGAACTTGTAACCAATCAAGAATTGTTCCATTTTCAAAATAAGCAGATAATTTATAACCAATTTCAATTCCTTCAACAGACGTAACCAATAATTGAATATATTCGGCTTCTCCAAAGATTTCAAATTCTCTTAGAGTGATGTTTTCTGATGGATTATCATAAGTCCCTGTGAATTCTTCTTAAAATAAATTTTCTTTTCTCCCCCTTTGATTCAAAATATGATGGGCATTTTTTAGATATTAATTTTGTTATAAAAATGGGGGATTTTGCGGGAGTCAGTGCGTGTGGGTGATATCTCCAGTTTTGTCGTGAACAACAATTTTCTTTTAAAAACGGTAGGGTTGCAAGAAACCAAAGTGGGGATGTATCCACTATTTAGCTTTAAGATAGAAATTGATATAATTTGAGTATAAATTTTTTCTGTAGCTTTGAAATTCATTAACTTTATTAAATTCTATAACAGCGTTATATTTTATCTCCAAACTTGATTTATGAAAAACGGGGCTGACAAGGCTCGAACACATAAAATGAAAATTACATTTATACTGTTCTTTTCATTTTTTTCACCTTCATAACCGTGGGAGAGCCTCAGCAAACCCATTTCTAAAAATAATAATGGCCTATTTTTTTGTCACAATTCAAACATCTAAGCCCTTGAAACTGATACCAACAAGGAGTGCATAAGGTTAAACCACAATGTCTACAGGTCCAAGTGAAAGTTTTTGCGAAACGTTTCCAGCAAAGGTCACATTCAACAAAG
This sequence comes from Candidatus Bathyarchaeota archaeon, assembly GCA_037386505.1. Lineage (GTDB taxonomy): Archaea > Thermoproteota > Bathyarchaeia > Bathyarchaeales > Bathyarchaeaceae > Bathyarchaeum. Next base: position 792 of record JARRMA010000309.1, on the reverse strand, counting down.
ATTGTACCAGAAATTCTTTTCATAAAAACTGAATTTGACAGTGATTATTTGAAGGCGTTCTTTGAACTTACAACCAGAAAGCAGAGAGAGTTAAATTTTAACCCCAAACCCAAACTGTTTTTTATCAAGAAAAAATAACGGGAAAAAAATTTGTTTATTGGTATATCCTAGCGAGTTAAAATCTTACCAGTGTACTGAGGCATGGTCAGTGGTTCACCGAGAACCATTGTACCAGAGTATTTTCCGCATCCATGTATGCCTTCTAAATCGCCATCTATACCAACTAATCGCCAAGTACCATTAGTTATAGCTCCATCCTCATAATATTTGTTACAAGATTCCACATTCAACTTTATCAGTCCATTTTGTCCATCAATTGTCGCATCAACAAAATATTCCGCACTCGAACGTAGAAACTTGATTGGAGTCAATGGGTTACCATCCCATGGCTGATCATATAATTTAACATATTTTATTGTAAAATCTACAATTGGTCCAGTAACATCTCCATCCAGGTACGGTTCCCCCGTTGTCATTTTCCATTGTTCTAATACGGTTCTACCCAAAATTTTTTGGTAAACCACGTCATGGTCCCAACCCCAGAATGATGGTTCGAAAGTAACTTTGATTGGTTTAGAAGCAAATGTATTTGGTGCTTGAATAAGCAATAAAATACTGCAAATAATTAAAATTGTAATAATGCTTTGTTTTATTAATTTTTTCACCTCCCCCTAGATGAACAAAAACCAATCTGTTGTAAGTGCTAATAAATTATAGGTGGGTACATGTACA
>JARRMA010000308.1:0-3006 GCA_037386505.1 Candidatus Bathyarchaeota archaeon | reverse complement strand
CTACTTTGACCATATTTTTCACCTTGATCAGATAGTTTATTGTGATATGATTAGTCTTAAAAAAGTAACGATTATTTGTTAAAATAACCCTTCAATGTCGATAGCAAAAATGAAAAAATTGATGTAACGAAAATCTAAGATATGTAAAAATATTTTATTTTTTAGTTTAGATTGGATGATAAAAAATAAGAAAAGATATTTTGAATGCTTTCTAATATTGCTATTCAGAATTTTAGAATAGTAATATTCAACTGATAATATCTAATGTTGAAATAATTACTCTTAGAGTTTAACAATGTCTGTAAATATTTGGGAACAGCAAAGAGATGAATAAGATATTTTCAAGTTCATCGATTTTGCTAATTTGATTGCTTCTTCAGAAGGGAATGCAATAGCATTTACACCAACTCTAACTGCCAAAATATCGGTTTTAACTCTATATTCAGCTTTGGGTCTCATGCACCCTAAAACCAGTGGGATCTTTGGCATTAAAAGGCGGGCTGAAGCCAATGTTCTGATAACATCTTCTGGTTTAGGTGGATTCACATTTTCCATAGGCGTAGTTCGAATTGGCATAAAAGCTATTACTATAACGGCAGACGGTGAATACTTTTCAATTAATTTTAGTGCCTCAAATTCACCTTTAAGTTTACCATTATGAAGTCCAACTAAGACATGAGGAACAAACGGTATTCCTGATTCATGTAAAGCTTTCAAAGACTGTTCATAGTCTTCTACGGTCACATTTAGATTGTATATATCTTGAATTGTTTCGTTAGACCCAATTATATCAATTAAAGCCGCATCAACTTTAGCTTCTTGCAATCTTTTAGCGGTTGAGTAGTCAATTATTCCAGTATGAGTTATAATCGTGAAATCTAGAGTTCTTTTTATTTCAGCTATAACGTCAATGAAGAGCGTCTGGAGTTTGAACTGGAGTCATTGTTTCTAAAACTTTTCCATAACAATGTTTACATTTCAAAGAACATGATGAACCAGTTATTGAAATCGAAGGAAAAGCTTTTGGAGAGGAACAAAAATATTTTGTTTTATAATAAACAAAACTAGGCGCATAAAAACGAATTTTCTTAATTGCATTAGGAAAATCTCCCTTTTTAATTATTGAAATTAGTTTATTCTGTGGCATTTGCCAAATTTTATCAGCGTTTAATTTCAACATATATGATTAGCATACCGATTCGGTTCTAAAAAGTTTTTTAAAATTATTCTTTTTTAATTTTATTGAATGCTAATCGCTTAATATTCTGATTTCCATCATACATTCATTGAAAATTTAAGAGAGGGAAATATAGATCTAAATTACTAATTTTCCTTTAATGGTTCGGTGTTATCAAATGATTGAGGCATCAATTAGTGAGAATATTCGAGTATCTATAGGATCCGCTTTGTTACTGGGGCTGTTGAGTGGAAAAATTGACGCTAAACCAACGACAGTGTATCTTTTGTTGTGTAGAGAAGAGAAATGCTCTGCAAATTGTGGATTCTGTCCACAAGCTAGAAACAATAAAGGTCGAGCAGATATGCTTTCAAGAATTACTTGGCCAAAATTCTCCACAAAGTTAGTTATTAAAAAAATCTTAGAAAGTGTAAAACAAGGAAAAATCAAACGAGTTTGTATTCAATCTTTAAATTATCCAGAGGTTTTTGATGATCTTCTAATTTTGGTGAGAAAAATAAAATCTCGAGTTTCTATTCCCATTTCCGTTTCATGTAAACCATTGACTCAAAAAAAGATGAAGAACCTATTAGAAGCTGGAGTTAACAGAATAAGCATCGCTTTAGATGCTGCAACAGAAAAAATATTCAACAACGTTAAAGGGAATCTCATCGGAGGACCCTACCAATGGAAGAAACAACATGAGACACTGAAAAATGCAGTTAAAATTTTTGGAGAAGGTTCAGTAAGCACTCATCTTATTGTTGGTCTTGGGGAAACAGAAAAAGACCTTTGTCATTCTATTCAATGGTGTGTTCATTCAGGAATTTACCCTGGATTATTTGCTTTTACTCCTATTCCAGGGACTGTCTTTGAGAATAAATTACAGCCTTCTTTAATCAGTTATCGAAGAATTCAACTTGCACATTACCTAATAACCCACAAAAAGATATCTATGAGCGACCTCAAATTTGATAAAAATGGACAAATAATAAAATTCGGTACAGAACGTAATGAACTTCTCCATATTATAGATTCAGGTGAACCATTTCTCACTTCAGGTTGTCCGGGATGTAATCGACCGTATTATAATGAGAGGCCGGGTGGTCCTATCTTTAATTATCCTAGGAAATTACGACTTGAAGAGATTGCAGATATCAAGAAGATTCTCAGTTTCTAAAGCCAAACTTTTTTTGGTTTTCTCATTAATAAAACAATAACAGTAATTATAGCAATTACCGTTGTGGCAATAAAAACATAAACAAGATTTCTTGATGACCCCACCTCCTCTTCGAAATCTGATTCGAGTTCAGTATAATTCTGAACAATTGACTGATGAATTGTGTTTAACTCATCATATTCCATTTGAAGATTCTCTAAAGCAACATTATTCACATACGTCATAGCAAATCCAGATGAAGGAATTTTTTGAGGAGCTCCCATAAAATCCCATTTGCAACTTATTATCCCATATGTTAGTCCGGGAGAGATTTTTTCTGGAATTGTTACGTTATAACTTGCTTCATAAAAATCGAGGGATGAATTTTCCAAATGAGTGATATTGGCTAGAATGATTTCATTTGTGGCATTTGTTAACCCATAAATTGTCACGTGAATATATTCAATGTCTACTTGGGTTACAGCTTCTGAACTTATGTTGATACTTATGTTCTCACCAGGATAGACCTGAATTGGGGAATTAATGTTTATTTTCAGTCCACCATATTCTATGGAACAAACATTTTTTTCTCCTTCAGTTGCTGCTTGACAAAATCCAGAAAATGTCAGCAATAATAGAAAAACGCTAAGAATTATTACTCCACTTTTTT
>JARRMA010000307.1:0-3792 GCA_037386505.1 Candidatus Bathyarchaeota archaeon | reverse complement strand
CCTGCTGCCAAGCTTCGTTTTTTAGTTTCGCCCTCGTTAGCATAGCCGTACAAGGTTAGTTCCATAACCACTACTGTTGATCCAAACAAATCAGCAAGACCTAAAGCATGACCAATGCGCGCGCTTGGCTCAAATCGTAGCAAAAAAACAAGTGACAATGGATAGCCGCAAAAGTAGGGGTAACAATATCTCTGTTAGGAGCATTCGTAATTCTACAAACCTTACTTATGTAGAATGTCCAAAGACAAAAGACGTCAAATGCACTTGGCGTCGGGACCTAACAAAAAACAAACTAAGACAATACTTGATTTTTTAAAGGTGAAAAGTAATTGAGTTCTTAAATATCCAGCTCTTATAATGTTTGCTACATAGTTAGGTTACTTTTGGGGGAGGCATATTTGGAAAATGAAGAAATTTCTAGAAATATAATCAGTAAAATATTCTATGAAAGAGGCAACAATGCTCTGAAGAGATTTCAAAAAGAACTTTTATTGGGCATCGAAAATCCAAAATTGTTGTCCATTCTGGAGTATGTTAAAAACCAAGCAAAAGATTTCTTTAGACCAGCATTGATAAGCCTATCCTGCGAGGCTGTAGGTGGCAATCCTAATGATACAGTTGATTTAGGTTTAATTATTTCTCTCGCAGGCGCAGGTATAGGAATACACGACGATATAATAGACAATTCCCAGACAAAAGGATTTAGACGAACAATTTTGGGGCATTATACTCTTAACGATAGCTTGCTTGTTGGTGACTTACTGATAGTCAAAGGTTTATGTGCATTTAATTATTTGTTGCAAAAAAATCAGGATATAAAAAAAGTTGCAGAAGTAATTAGGGCTATTCAGTCTCATTATTTTGAGATTTGTGAAGGAGTGTTTATGGAAAAGAATTGGCAACAAAATTTTGACATCAAATTGGATTATTGTTATGACGTTTTGTGGAAATATTCCTCAGATGGTGAAGCGTGTACAAGAATAGGTGCATTGTTTGGGAATGCGTCACAAAAAGAAGTGGAAGCTCTAGCTGATTATGGAAGAAGACTTTGCTATGCCACTAGATTAGCGGAAGAAATACGAGATACACTAAATTTAAAGGGAGATCTAATTAGACGGCTGAAATTTGAAAGCATACCCCTACCCATACTTATTGCAGCTAAATCTTCAGGATATAGAAATGAATTAAAATCCATTTTTAAGAATGATATTGGGCCAGATCAAATTTCAAAACTGCTAGGCATATGTTTTGAAACTAATTCTTTCGAACCGATTATTACATTGGCCAAGAACACCATAGAAGATGGGGAAAAAATAATCCAAATACTTAGGCCAAGTGAATCTAGAAAAGTCTTATCACTACTTATTGAGAATGCTTTTCAGGAAGAATTAGTTCAAATGTGCATTTAAACCATTAGAACCAAGTGAAAGTTACGGTTGTGTTTTTGAAAGCGCCTTTTTTCATCTTTTCTTTCATAGTGTCTTTAATGTCTAGGTCTTTTAGAATCTTATGAAAATCTCCTTCTAGATTGTTTTCGAAAGCCTTAATTAAATCTTCAAGTTTCCCCGATGCCATTACTTTTTGAATTGCATCAGCAAAATCCTCTGCTTCAGCTTGACACTTTGTTTTCTCTGGAATTAGTGGCAAATTTACAAAATTCCCCCCTTTTCTGAGTTTAGAATCCGAAGTACATATATGGATTTTCACTGGAAAAATCTTATTTTTAATATCGATTGTTGTCTCAGCACTAATTGGTAGTATAATTAGTCAAAAATTAAACCAGAAAAAATTGTTTGGGGCATGGATTTTATCTGGTGTAGTAACAACTATGGCATATACAATTTTCCAAGAATTGCCATCCTTCCTAATTCTAAGCGTACTCTCGGGAATCTCATTTGGTGTAGGATTTCCTTCTTGTTTAGCCTTCATTGCCGATTCCACAACAGTTGAAAATAGAGCTAGAGTTTCAGGAATTACAATGTTCTCAACATATGTTCTAATAATCCTTTTAATAGCTCTATCATTACAACTTGAAATCATACAAGCAGCCATACTAATTTCAATTTTCAGAGCACTTAGTTTTATTGCTTTAATAATTGATCCTTTAGAACACGTTTCTGGAAGAAAAAGAAGATGGCAAACAATTCTAAAAAAGAAAGGATTTAGATTTTATTTCATTTCTTGGTTGCTTTTTATTGTGGCAAATGGAATTTCATACTTCATTGAACCAATCCAGAATACCGAATCGCTAACAGCATTAGCTGTTGTTTTAACCTATGTAGGTGTTGCGGGCATAGGTCTAATTTCGGGTTTTATTTCTGATAGATATGGTCGGAGAAAAACCATAATATTCGGAATAAGTACCTTTGCGATAAGCTATGCAGTATTAAGTTTTTTTGCTGAACCAGTAACCTGGCTCATAACACAGTTATTTTATGGGATAGCTGTGGGGATTTTTTTGGTTAATTATTATTTGACCGTTATCGGAGACTTTACAGAAAGAGGCTCAAGAGAAAAAATTTATGCAATAGCTGGAGTAGTACCCCTCATTCTAATGATGACCTTTGAGCTTTTTTCCCAGATTTTCAGCATTTCAATTAGTCCTAGTCAAATCTCATCAATTGTAACAATCCTACTTGTTTTTGGTTCGTTTATATTGATTTTTGCACCTGAAACCTTACCTGAAAAAATAATGCAGCGCAAAGCAGTCACTGAACATCTCAAAAAGGCCAAAGAAATTATTGACAAAAAAAGGCTTAGAGACGATAATAAAAACAACGATGCGCAATAATGTAGCAGCAAATGTTTTTTCATTCTTCTCCAAACTAATTAAATAAATTTTTTAGAGTAACTATATAACATCTCATCTAGAGATATTACTGGGGGAGATAAGCTGATAGTAACTAGCAGTAAACCCTATGGTGTCATTAAGTCCATGCTCAAAAAGAGAAAAACTATAGGAATTGCGTCATGCAATTCTTGTGCAAGAGCTTGCGAAACAGGGGGGAAGGAAAAAATGGATTGGTTAGCTGAAAGATTAACTAAAGATGGTTTTAAAGTAATTGAAACAAACTTAATTCCAATGGCTTGCAATATTGATTTAGCAAAGAAACCTGACTATGACAGTGATGTAATAGTCGTTTTGGCTTGCATTTCAGGATGCTTAACATTCCAAATGCTCTTTCCTGAAAAAATAATAGTTTCAGGCCTCAATACTGAAGGTATTGGAGCAAGAGATGGAGACGGAAACATTTTTCTAATGAGAAAAATTTGAAGTCAATCAAAATAACCAATAAACTATCTATATGCGAGCGGATATTAACTAACGTATAATCAGGTGCAGTAGAGTAGCCTGCAAACTAATCGAAGTTGGCTAAAAATAAGTTACAGAATTGGCTTCGGGAGTGGGATTCGAACCCACACGACCCCACCAAAACGCCCATTTTAATAAATAAGGTCGGAATTGAAAATTTTTAGTCGAATAAGAAGTGAAATGAACTTATTGTGTTGGATTTAGTATTAACATTTTACAAATTGAGAAAAGGTGGAGTTTTGTGAAGAACAAGAAAATATCTAAAAATTAATCCCACTTTCTAACAAAACAATATATAACACAACATAAAACCATGATTATTGAAGATTAGTGGAGGCAAAACATTGGTTAAAAGAAAAAAATTATTTTTGTTCCTTGTTTTGCTTTTGTTCGGGCTTAGTCTCCCCTCATTATCTGGGCAACTAATTTTTCCTTTTTCAATAATTCCAAAAAATTTTACACAAATATATTCCATCTGC
>JARRMA010000306.1:0-4658 GCA_037386505.1 Candidatus Bathyarchaeota archaeon | reverse complement strand
GCTACTATCGTTTCAAAAAAGTTTCGAATAAGAGGATTCACATGTGCATTCAAAGAAGCAAATGCTTTGGACATAAAATATGCTAAACTAATGGCCAAGCGATTAAACATCGAACATTACTTAAACCCATTTGGTGAAAAAGAGGTCTATGAAGCAATCCCAGATGTTGTTAAAGTTTTAGATTCTTTCGATCCAATGGAAGTTCGAAACAGTATAACAATTAATATTGGTTTAAGATTTGCAAAATCTTACGGATCAACTGAACTCATAACAGGAGATGGAGCCGATGAATTATTTGCTGGATACCACATGTATTATCGTCATGTTGGAAACAAAGATAAATTAAGTGAAATGTTAAAGAAAATGTGGGGAATAATGGCTTTTTCTGCAAATGCGTTAGGTGCAAATCTGGGTGTTGAAGTCAAACAACCTTATCTTGATCCTGAAGTTCAAAAATTTGCCATGAACATGGATCCCAGGTATAATGTTCAAGAAGAACGTGGAGAAGTTTGGGGTAAATGGATTCTTCGAAAAGCATATGAAGATGTCCTTCCTCCAGAAATTCGATGGAGAGATAAAAATCCAATCGAAGTAGGTTCGGGAACAACTATTCTTCCCAAATACTTAGCAAACAAAATATCCGATTCAGAATTTGCAGCTAAGAAGAAAAAGATACTTGAAACAGACAATGTCACTATCCGTGATAAAGAACAACTAGTATATTATGAAGTGTATAGGGAAGTTGTCGGTGTACCTCATGCCAAAGATCCCGATGCAAGAACTTGTCCACAATGTAATTCTAATGTGGTAGAAAATGCAGTCGTATGCAAAACTTGTGGAGCATATCCCATCACTGCTTCTGGTAGATCAATTACAAACGAAAATACAAGTAATTTTACTTGTTTTACATTCTATTTTTATTTTTTAGGAAATCTTTATACCTGAAATATCCAAAAATTTTGTCATCTTTATCTTAAGGATGAAAAAAATGATTAAAAATGACTGGGTCCCCAGAGATGGAGAAACCTTACTAACTAAAGATGGCTTCATTTTCTATGTTTTTGGTTATGAACATCCTAAGAACCGACTTTTTGCATTTTTGAAATACATTCCATCTAGTTTAGCGCATTATTTTCCAATTCGTTTTCTTAAACAAAAATGGAATATAAATGGTTTAGAACTTTCAAGACCTGAAAAACTTTATACCGCAAAAAATTATCAAAAATTAGTAGAGACTATTAGAAACCATTTTCAAAATTATTTATATTTTTGTCCATTTAGAGGTAAGGAACTTTTAAGCGTTCCGTTCACCCACATAGAAAGAGTGTTCTTACCCCGAGAATGTTTGCAAAATATCTTCAAAATAAAAAACAAAGACGAAATACAAAAAGAAGCCACAGAGATTGTTTCTCTTTTGTCAAGAGAATCCAAAGTTTCAATTGATGATTTTGGAATTCATGGTTCCGTTGGTTTAAATATGCATTCCGAATATTCAGACGTTGATCTTGTAGTTTATGGTTCGGAGAATTTCAAACAATTAGAGAATACAGTTAACAGACTGGCAAATGAAGGAACACTTACTCATGTTTGTACCAAGAAAATTGATTATGCAAGAAAACATCGAGGACGATACAATAATAGAAGATTTGTATATAATGCGGTAAGAAAGTTTAATGAAATATCATCTGAGTACGGAAAATTTAGATATGTTCCAATTAAAAATGTAAGTTTTAAATGCAAAATTGCAGATGACAAAGAAAATATGTTCCGACCAGCAATCTATGAAATTGAGAACTATTTGCCAGATGATTTAAAATCAGAAATTTCAGAAGACCAAACTCCAACAAAGGTAGTTGCTATGATTGGTTATTACAGAAATGTAGCAAGAAAAAGTGATGTTGTTAGGGTTTCTGGAACCTTGGAACGAATAGAAAATGTCAGAAAAAATGAAGAAAGTTATCAGGTGGTTGTTGGTACAGCAACAAGGGAAAAAGAGTACATTGAACCTGTTTAACTGTAAAATAATATTTTTATCATTTTTATTAAAATGATATGGTGAATATTCTTTGGAACTTCGTGATAGAGATGCCATACTAACAACGGAAAAAATAATTTTTAGAGTCTATGGAAATATTCATCCTTCAGTTGGTTATATTTGCGATCCAGAATATGCTCCCCCAAAAATATTTGAATCCTCTAACTTCAGATCAAGACGAGGAAAAACCGATCCAATTTATTATAAATTCTTTGCCGACGAAGGACTCAAACTTATTTTGAAAAAATTTCCTAAATATACAATTTTTCATGAACCATTACAAAAATTACTAGTTGGAGTAAAAGAAGAAGATATAATCGAAGTACGTAAACCAGAAATTAAATTACAAAAAATACAATCAAAGCAACCAAATGATAAATTAATAAAAGCTTCTAATGAATTACTTAGTCTTGTTTTATCTAATTCAGAATTAGAATTAGAAAATTTTGGAGTTTTCGGGTCTATACTTCATGAATTTTACCATCCTGACCTTTCTTTATTAACTATAGTTTGAAGGAATATCTTTGGCATCAAAAGAGAAAAATGATTTATGCATATTTTGATTCCAAAGATGCAGGTAGAGTTATTAAAGCAGAATTTGAGCCAGTAAAAAACTGGAAAGAGATTATTAATACTTACAATCCTTCTTCACGAATATTTCATGAGGGGTGGATCAAAGTATTAGCTGAAATAACGGACGAAAATGATGCTCCTTTCATCCCATCTATATATAAAATTAAAGTCAAGAAAATTCTTGAAGGCCCCAAGGTTGAAGATATTTGTCGTGTTTTTTCATACATGGAAGAATTCAGATTACAAGCTAAAAAAGGAGAGCTTGTAATAATTGAAGGAAACCTTGAAAAAATTGTAGATCACACCAAAGGATTTTATCAAATAACACTGAGTTATGGTCCACGATATTATGAACAAACATTCAAGGTAATTAAGTCTACTTAACCCAGTTTCTTAATGAAGGCAATAATTCAAAAAAATAATTATTCAAAGTAAACATTAAATTATTCAAAATTAACAAAAGTTGAATTAAAACAGGAAATAATTCTATAATAAATTTCCATAAACCTTTATTTAACAAATTAATTAACAGATATGAAGCAAGGAAGTATAAGAGATACGGCTAAGGAATGAACAACCCCCTTGCTTCATACCAATTTTTATTTCTTTTTAATTTGGTATTTCTTGTTTATTAATATAGAATCAATATTAGAACTAAATATTAGACCGTAAAAATCTTTTTTGAAATAATTTACCAATTGCAGCAAACAAAATCTAAATTCATTTAAGTTTCAATAGAGTACAAAAAGATGGAACAATAAAAAGATCAATTGAAAATAAAACGTTCAGTTTATTGAAAAAAATAAAAATTATCAAATTTGCATATAAAAAATGTAGAAATCGATGGAGATAAGAAAAATAATGGAATCAGACTTTACTAAACGAATAATTTTTGATGAACTAAATATGCCAGAAGCTGAAAAGGCTGCAAAAGAAGGAAAAGTTGTAATTATTCCGTGTGGTAGCGTTGAAGAGCATGGAACTCATTTACCCTTATGTACCGACAGTATTCAAGCAGAATATATAGCCACAAATGTTGCTAAAAAAACAGACTCATTAGTTGCTCCTACTCTTAGATATGGATTATGTAATTCTACGCGTAATTTTCCAGGAACTATTACAATATCATTTGATTCACTGCATCATATAATGGCGGACATTCTAGATGATTTTATTCGCAATGGTTTCAAGAAATTGTTGATAATAACAGGTCATGCAGGAGGATCACATATGACAGCAATTAAACTTGCAGCAAAAGAGATTGTAACTAAACATATGAATGATAATATGAAACCGAGAATCATGGTATGCTCTGATTATGACTTTGCTTTTGATCTAAAAGACAAAGGCATAGATGATCGAGATTCTCATGCAGGTACTATTGAAACTTCAAGAGTTATGGATATCCGATCAGATTTAATTACAGGAAAGGGAGAAAAAAACTTTCCCAATATGCCCCATTTTGAGATTAGCCCAAATCCTGAACAATATTTTCCAAGCGGTGTTATGGGTGATCCTACAATTGCATCCAAGGAAAGAGGGCAAACAATAAACAACTACATAATAGAACAAATAGTGAAACTCGTAAAAGAGTTACAAAACCAGGGTTGAAAAGTATGAATAATACAGTAATTTTTCTTGCTAAAGGTTTTGAGGAAATTGAAGCAGTAACCGTGATAGACATCTTAAGAAGAGCCGATATAAAAGTAACAATCGCTGGATTATCTTCTGATATTGTTGAAGGTGGACATTCGATTATGATTGTACCCGATAAAACAATTGATGATATTAACGTAAATGATTTTGATGCTATAATAATTCCTGGGGGAAATCCAGGGTATAAAAATCTTAGAAATGATTCCAGAGTAATAGCCTTGATAAAAAAGGCGTATAAATCTGGGAAGATCATCGCAGCAATCTGTGCTGCTCCTTCAGTTCTTTCATATGCAGGGATTTTGAAGGAAAAAAATTGTACAATCTATCCAGGTATGGAAAAAGAATTAGAACTAGGTGGAAGTAAACCAAAACAGGATCTAGTTGTAATTGATGG
>JARRMA010000305.1:0-5364 GCA_037386505.1 Candidatus Bathyarchaeota archaeon | reverse complement strand
TTTAAAAATTAATTAATAACTGATTTTACAAAATCATTAGGTTCTACTAACCATTTTGAGTCATCCCAATTTCCCAATCCCCAAAGAGCATATTTTTCCCGACAAAGTTTTAGATTTAATGGTGGCAATTCTTTAAATTTTTCAGTATATAATTTTAGTGCAGCAGCTTCTTGGCTTTCAGCCTCAATTTTAGTAGAAAGATATTGCCAAGTAATTTCATATTCATCGCTTTTAATAATTTCATGAATTTTACAGAAAAAAATTGTTTTACGTAAAGTAGGAATATTTTTATTATTTGATTTTTGATCTAAATTTATTCCATTCCATATCCTCTTAAATCTACTTTTAAGATCGTTAGATTTACCGATATATAATATGCCTTTAGTGTCTGTTTCAGTGATCCGATTAATCTTAACAGGATCACCGTTTTTTATCCATCTTAAGAAATATATGCCCGACTTTCTTTCAACATTAGGAAAATCTTTAGAAGCAAAATCTTTTAGATTCTTCCAAATAATTTCCATTTATTTTACCTCGTAGTAAATAATTACTTTTATAATCTTTTTTAATTACCAATTTACTTAAAATTGATTAAATTATTTGAACACTTGATGCTTTAAATGTAATGAAAACATCTGCGTTTAAACAAAGTTCCATCTCGTTAAAAGATCCTTTTGTAATTTGAACGATAAAAGACTCTCCAATATTAATCTTTAATTTAACTAAAGAACCTAAATCTGAAATTTCAATAATTTTACCTTTGAATAAGTTTCTAGCACTTGAATTCAATTTTGTTTTTGAAACGATTATATCTTGTGGATTAATAAAAATGGTAATATTACCTTCTCTTTGTTCGGATATTTCAATACCAACATCATTGTTGATAGATATAATTGATGTACCTATATCAGTTGGTATAGCTATTCCAGTAAAAGTGTTATCTACGGCTGCAAAACTAGCCAAATTTTTAGACAGTTTTCCAAAAACATCTACCGGTGTACCTACTTCAGTAATTTTTCCCTCATCAATTAAAGCTATACGGTGAGGCACCTTTCTAGCTTGAAACATATTATGAGTTGCCATAACAATGGTGGTTTTATTTTCTCGATTTATCGTTTCGATCACTTCTTCAAGAATACCCGCATTTTTTGGGTCCAAATTCGCTGTCGGCTCATCCAAAAGAAGCAGTTTCGTTTTTAAAACCAAAGCCCTTGCAATTGCTACTCTTTGTTGCTCTCCTCCAGAAAGTTTTTTTGCATTGCGTTTCTCAAAGCCCTTTAATTTCACTAGCTCAAGTGCTTTAATCACTTCTTTGTTGCGTGTTTCTTTTGATGCTTTCCTTATTTTCAATCCATAGGCAATATTATTGTACACTGAGGTGCTAAAAACAGTTGTTTTTTGGAATACAAGGCTACTTTGTAATTGAATTTTTTCAATTTTTTTAAAGCTTACTTTTTCCTCTCGAAAAAACATCTCTCCAAAGGTTGGTTCTTCTAAAAATGCAAGTATTTTAAGTAATTTGGTTATACCCTTTAGTTCAGCAGTTATCATTTTTGTTCAGTCTCTCTTAATTGTTTTAATTTAGAATAAGGTCCTCTGGCCAGATTGATTAGATAACTTGTATTTCTTAATGCTAAAATTATAATGTTTATCGTAAAGAGTACAACAATTAATAATATTCCTAAAGCAACAGCTAGACCTACATCACCTATCTGAGTAGCACGTGAAATTGCTGAAGTCAACACATCAGTTCTATTACCCCCTCCAGCTATGTTTCCACCAACCAACAACACTACTCCCAACTCACCGATAGCTCGGTTAAAACTAGCGATATCCGAAAGAATGATACCATTAATAGCTTCTTTCAAAACTGCTATTTGTGCTTGAGATTCTGAGGCTCCTAAAGTTTTGGCTAAGTTCTTTATTTCTGGGTCTACTGATTCGATTGCTGAAATTCCGATGCTAACCAAAATAGGTGTCACCAATATTGCTTGACCAATTATTATAGCTCCGGGTGTGTAAAGCAATCCGAGAAATCCTAACGGTCCAGCTCTCGAAAAAATAAGAAATAAAAGTAAACCCAAAACCACTGTGGGTAATCCAATTAAAGTGTTGAAAAGAGATTTTATTACAGTTTTTCCTCGAAATTCTTTCATACTAATTAACAAGGCAAGTGGTGTTCCCCAAAGAATGGCTAAAATAATGGCTGATCCTGAAAAAAAGAGGGAACGGAAAAGTATTCCGTAGATTTCTGCGTCGCCAGATAATATTAATTGTATTGCTTCTGCTATATCATTGATTAATCCAGACACTATTAGTTCCTCTAGTCATATAGGGTGGAATAACCCATCCTATATTGCTGTGGGCATTCTGTGCCTTCAAAAAAGGCGTAGTCTTTTATCCAACTAACTATAGGTTGAGGTGAATTATTTTTTAACGGTTGAACCGCTTCGTTGAAAAGGCTTTGCCCATAGTCATCTTTACCGTAATCATTTATTATTTCCTGAGTTGTTGGGGAAATCAAATATTCGATGAAATCCATTGCATTATCAAAATCTATTTGTTCATGAACAGTTGCATTTGCCTGTACATTTTCCGGATTTACAGCCATTACACTGTAAACATTAAGCAGTGGCTCATCTTCACCGATAAGAGAGACTATATCTATTAATCCATCAGCGTGGAATTTCAAGTAAGTTCCGATGTCAGAGAGTGTGTAACTGTTTTTTTGATTAGCTACATTTAATGTAGCTCCCATTCCTTGACCTGTGCTAGCGAACCATGGTTCATTTGAAAGTTCTGTATAATTGTATCCTGCTGCTGTCCAGAGGCTTTTTTCTTTTGAATTAGTTCCAGAATTATCTCCTCTAGATGCCCAAATTTGAGTTTGTCCTGATTGATCTTCCAAATTTTGGCCATAAGTCACTATGTTATTTAGAGCTTCAACTACAGTTTTTCCTGAAACCTCGGCTGGATCATCGGCTGGTCCTACTATAGTAAAGTAGTTAAAGGCAATTATTTTTCTATTTATACCGTAACCGCCTTCAAGAAATTCTAGTTCTACTGAAGGTGCATGAACAAGGACTATATCTGCATCTCCATTTTTAGCCTGTTGTATGGCGATGCCTGTTCCTACTGCAGTTATCTGGAGGTCAATGTTTCGGGTTGATTCATAGTCTGCTTCTAATACATCCAGTAAACCTGTGTCGTAAAGACTTGTTGTTGTAGATATGAAGTTTTTGCAAAATAATCGAAATAAACGATTGTGCCTACTATTACTATTATTGTTGCTAAAGCAGCGACTATAATTAATTTCTGCCATGCTTTCATTATTTACACCATTTCCATTTTTCGTTATGTATGATTAAACATAGCGTATTTAAATTTTTATTTAATTTTCTTTTATAAAATCCAACATTGTTTTATATTGATCACGTGAATAGTTCTAGATGAACCCATGAATGTTGATAATAAACACAAAGTGCTATGCAAAGTCTGGCTTGAATACAAAGGTGAACCCCTTGTTGGAAAGGGTGGAGCAAAAATTCTTGAAACAATTCAAGATGTAGAGTCAATTTCTAAAGCTGCAAAAAAAGCTGAAATGTCTTATCGCTATGTCTGGAATTACTTAGCAAAACTTGAGAAACGATTAGGAGAACCTGTAGTTAAAACCTTCAAAGGTGGAAGTAAAGGCGGAGGAGGAGCCATACTTACCGATCTAGGTGAAAAATTATTAACTGAATACTATAGAGCTGAGACGTACATGGGTGAATTAATGGGTAGTGAAACCCAATGGGAGAATATTGGAATGAAAATAAGTGCAAGAAACAAATTAAAAGGAACAGTCCAACAAGTTGATAAAGGAATAATTACTGCCAAAGTTAAAATTAAAATTGAAACACCAGCTGTAATAACTGCAATAATATCAAAAGAAGCTGTCGAAGAACTAGATGTCAAAACTGGAGATATTATCGAAGCGGTTATCAAAGCAACAGAAGTAATGGTAGCCAAAGAACATTAAGGCATAATTGGACTGTAAAAATCCCTTTTTCTTTTTTTAATTAAAATGGATACAAAAGCATCAACAAATTTCCCGTTTAAAGTTCCATTTAACTATATTATCAGTTGTCTTTCGTTATGATAGCTAATTGAACATTTTATCCATATTTATTTATATCTTGTTATGTTAATTTTCTCTGGGGTTATAACTCTTGAATGTTTTTAATGAAAAAATTGTTTTTTCAACCAATGGTGAAATAGAGTTCATTGATTTAACAACAAAAGTCCATGACGTAGTAAAAAAATCTGGATTAAAAAACGGTTTAATTCACATATTTGCACCTCATGCCACAGGTGTGATTATTTTAACCGAACATGAACCCAATTTAGATAAAGATGTTAAAGACTTTCTTGAAAAAATAATTCCGAGAAATAAAAAATACAATCATCCTTCAAATGCACATTCACATCTTAGATCGATGCTTCTAAGTCCCGATAAAACATTACCTGTAATTAATGGACAACCAATTTTTGGAACATGGCAATCTTTAGTTTTTGTGGAAACCGATGTACATCCCAGAAGAAGAACAATCATTATGCAAGTTCTTGGAGAATAATGGTTTTTATCAAATTTTTTATTAAACGCATTAAAATTTTTCGTTAATTGTCGAAACTTATAAGCAATCTTAAAATAGGTAAAATTTACTTGTTTTTACCGGAAAAATTCTATTATATTTCCTAATTTTACCGTATTAACTTTAATTTAGGCATATAATCTATTATTTAAATAAAATTTTTGATTTCAACTTGAGGTTTTTTAAAATTTAATAATACCTGGAAGATTTCCTGCTGACTAATTGAAACGAATTTATGCGAATGTTTCAATTTTATAAATTTTAATTTAAACTTTAGATAAATTTTATTAAAATATAGACATTATTAACATTTTAATCAATTAATCCATGTTTTTATCGACATATTTCAAAGAAAAAATTGATTTCAACAAACGAATTACGGCGAAATGATATGTGACTATAGATTTCAGTTTTTTTAGTTTTTTGAGAATGGAATACATCTAGTGATTTTTTTAAAAAAATCTGAATTATTTTTATTTTTTTAACGATTTTATTCGGTAAGAATTTTTCACTTTTTGAGGCTCAAATTTATCTAAATAACTAAAAAAGTTAAGACAATTAGTTTAAGTTTATAGAAATTTATGTTAAATATTATAGGTATTCGAATTTTTTCGGAATTTCAAAATACCTGTTTTATTAATTTACTAAAACGAAAATAGATTTCTGAATATGGTTGGAAGATATAAACAAGTATTTTAAAATAAAAATATATTTTATGAATAAATTAGAC
>JARRMA010000304.1:0-3561 GCA_037386505.1 Candidatus Bathyarchaeota archaeon | reverse complement strand
AAGTGAGATTCTGTAGGGCTTCCATTACTCGATTATGTTCAATATGCTTCTCGGCATCCCTCACATGGTCTTCAGTTATGTTGGAACATCCTTTTCTTTCTGCAACTTCGCCAGCAACTCTTAACAAGTCCAAGGCTCTTCGAGCATCTCCGTGTTCTGCAGCTGCCAAAGCTGAGCAAATACTTAATGCTGCCTCAGATAAACAACCTTCATAGAAAGATAGTTTAGATCTTTCAAAGAGTATATTTCGTAGTTCTCCAGCATCATAGGGTCTAAAAACCATTTCTTCTTCACTTAAGGAACTAAAGACTCGGGGATCAAGGAATTCTTTTAGTCTGAGATCGTTTGAAATTCCTATTATAGCAACTTTGCTTTTGTTGAGTGCTTCATTTATTCTCGTAAGTTCATAGAGAAGACTGTCGCCTCTATCTTTGATTAATGCGTCTATTTCATCTAGAACTACAATAAAGATCGTTCTTGAAGAATCTAGACCGTTTCTAAATCTTTCAAACACTTCACCTACTGACAAACCTGTAAAAGGAATTGATAAACCAAGACTTTGACTTAGGCTGGCAAAAATTCTATATTCAGAACCCGTCATTCGGCAATTAACATAACAAAATCTTACTGGAGCTCCGTATTCTTTTGCTTTAGATTCCAAATGGCTCAATACATATTTAGCTACTGCTGTTTTTCCTGTTCCTGTTTTACCATAAATAAAAATGTTTGAGCATCTAGCAGCCTTAAGGACTGGAGCAACTGCTAATCCTAAAACTCGAATTTGATCTTCTCGGTGAGGAAGTTTTTCAGGAAGGTAATCATGTCTTAAAACCTCGCGGTCCTTGAAAAGCTTGGCCTCGCTAACGAATTTATCAAATACGTCATCTAACAGATTTTGATTCCTCATATTCTTTATCCCCTCTTGTTTCAACGGCATCACCGTTATTTCTTCTGGAACAAATAAATGCTCAGGTACAAAAAACTAGTAGTGAACCATAACATTTCTAAAATTGAAAGAGGATGAAGGAGCTTGAGAGAACTTTTAAGACTCACACACCCCAGAATTTCTGCTGGAAACTCTGTAGTACATTTGTAAAAGTATGTTTGATTTCTTCTAGAAAGAAATATACTCTGAGAGGTAAAATTACTCTTAGTATATTAATTATTATTGTTAAACAAATTAGATAAAGTAACTGCAAATTTTTAGATGTCGATGTATTTTGGCTGTTTACGAAAAAGTTCTCGACAGGAAATCAAGGGGTGCCTGTGAAGACCTTATTTTTAATGTTTAAAGTTCTTTTTTAATATGTTTTAACCATAATCTGTTTGTCAATCTCCTTCAAACTTCTTAATTCATTTTTATTTGACCTATTGATAACATTTTAATTCTGATAATAGTGGTTTGCTTCACGTAGTTGTGAATAACATGTCTGAAATTATGTGAACCTTGTTATACCAAAATAACTGCAAAATAATCTTTATTTTAAAATTGAGGGAATAAATGAAGCTTTAAGAATTGGTTACTTCACCATAACAGCTATAAGCTGTGAAGTGTAAACTTGTAAACGCCACTTAGAGTGTGTACACCTAAATGCCAGCTCGAAAAATGCGTGTAGAGCTATTTGATAATGAAGGTAATCGTTATACCGTTGCCTTCGAAGGTCAAGTAACAAGAGATAAGGCTCTACGATTACTGGATCTTGTCGAATTGCTAGGTGGGATGCCAGGAGAAAACTCAAATTCAGAAGTTGTTAATTCTCCCACAATGAATAATTTATCTAGATTTGAAAAAGTTCGAACTGTCATTAGAAAGAGTTTTCCCTTAGTATGGTTTTCTTCAAAAGATATTCAAACAGAATATGAAACTAGTCTTAAAGAACCCATAAATTTAAGCACAGTCTCAACATATCTTTCGAGGATGGCCACCAAAGGATTTCTTATGAGAACTGGCAATCAAAATAACATCAAGTATAAAGTTGCTTCAATAAATCCAAAGAATGTGATTAAACAAAGACTAAGATAAAAATAATGAAAATTGACAACTTCATTAGAAAAATATCTTTTAGACATTTTCAGATTTATTGAGCAAATTTTGCATTTCTTTTTTAACTCTATAGGTAAATGGCAATCTTGCAGTTTCACGTTCAAGATAGCCCTCTTCATATAATTTTTTCATAAGTCTGGAAGTATGTTCTCTGCTTAGAGTTACTTTTTCCTTAATTTGAGGAGCGGTTTTTGGACCTTCAGCTGTAAGGTATTCAATTACTTCAATTTCAGTATCTGTTAAGGAACTCATTGCCTTTTCTTTTCTTATTGGTAAAACGGGTAACCTTGGTTCTGTTTGTTCTTCTTTTATTTCTGGCATTACTGAAATCTTTTCTATTTTTTCTTCTAAGCCGTTGATCCTTTTGTTAATTTCTGTCTGAGAATCTAATATGATCTTAAGATTGGATTCAAGATCAGATATTTTTTCCAAAGATTTTTTGTTAGCTTCGGATAAGGAATCTATGAAGTTTATCTGAGTGTTTTTTTCATTCTCCAATGACATTACTCTTTTCTCGACATTTTCAGATTTTCTAATGCTAAAATCATTTTTCAACGAGATGTCTTGAATTTTATAAGCCACATTGTCTATTCTATCAGTTTCTCTCTTGAGTTCCGTATTGAAACTTAAAATAACGTCTTCAACAACATCTTTTGATTTATCGTATTCTACCTGAGCAGCTTTTAAATATTTATAATATTTGAATCCTGCAACACTAACGATAACCATCAAGATTGCCAAAAGCATCAATGAAATTTCAATCATAGCTTTTTACCTGTGATCTACCTGTGATTTCTTTGTGATTATTATGTGATTTTAAATGTTGCATCACATATCACAGTTTATTTATATAAAAATTTAAACTTTATGGTAAAATGATGTACATTACAATATGATATCACAGATCACAGAATATGATCATCTGAAGAAGGATGTTTTAAGCAAATTTCTATCTATTAATTATCTAAATATTCACTATTTTTAAATTTAAAGCCTAAATCTAACGTATTCAGATTATTACGAGAACTTCTTTTTTTATGATAATTTTGTTTTAATATTGTGATCTGTGATATCACGATACCCCTTCTGAAGGGTTAGAAAGCTGTTTTAGACTCAATTCCAGCTCTTTTCTGATGATTTCAATGACATTTAGGTGTTCTTTTAACTCGTTATAGCTTTCTGGCATGTCCTTGTATGTATCAGTATATTCCTTAAGTTTATTCGCTATTTCAAGATATGGATCAAGAGTTGTAGTATCAAATACTCCCAAATACCCTAACAAAAGTACCGTGTATATTGATTTTATTACATTTTCCTTGGACTGTTTTAATGTTCTATTAAAGGAACCGCGACTTAATTTGGCCTTAGTTAGGCGTAATCTGGCTTTTTCATCGTATTTTAGAGGTTTACCCGATATATTTTCCGCTAATATGTCTATTAAGAGCGTTTCAAGCTGGGTTTTGGTAAGTTGGCTATTTTTGGACAGTATTTTGACAATGGGGTCATTTAATGCCCCA
>JARRMA010000303.1:0-2875 GCA_037386505.1 Candidatus Bathyarchaeota archaeon | reverse complement strand
TGCAAAAGTAATTAGCACAAAGAATCGGTCTTTTTTCTTGTCAACTGCAGACAAAGATTTAGGAGTAATACAAGCCCTCTGTTCAATATGTGGAAGTTTGTTGGAACCGAAAAACCGTGGAATGGGTTGTCCCAATTGTGGAAACTTTGAAGGAAGAAAGTTATCTCCCAATTATGGAAAAGAAGTATCTAACGAGGAAAAATAAAATGAAAGTTAATATTGTTAAAAAAACTGAAACCGAATTAAAAATTGAAGTAGAAGGGGCTGGGCATTCACTTCTTAATATGTTACAAAAAACACTATTAGAAGACGATAGAATAGAGATGGCTGGATATCATGTGCCTCATCCTCTTATTGACAATGGAATATTATATGTTCATACAAGAGACCAACAAAAATCAAGTGATGCTATTAACGAGGCCACGAAAAAAATTTTAGAATTAAGCAAAGACTTCCAAAAGTCATTTCAAAAAGCAGTAAAAGATTGGAAGAAAAACTAAACAAAATTTGAGATTTTATAATTTGCTTTTACTCTTAGCCGAGAGTAGAAGAAGGCTAAATGCTTCTATATTATCTTCATTTTTTTCTAATATTTCAAGTCCTTCTTCCATGTTCATTTGTCCTTGTATCCATGCATAAACGATTAAGGCTTCAGCGGCATCAGCTTGTTTGTGTCGATTAATTCTTGAAGGTAAAAATTTTCTTAGTCCAGCTTTTTTGAAAGCATCAGCGAGAATTTTGGATAGAACTAAAGAATATAGAAAATTCACATAAGCATCTCCTAGTTTGGCGAGTTTTTGATCCAATAGAACTTCAGTTAATGTTTCATATTTTGGTATAAAACTAAACATTATTTTTTACCTTGAAGTATTCTTTAGGTTTTACTTTAATTATGATTCTAATAAAATTTAAAGGTAAATTAGATTATTGTAGAATTGAATTGTTTTGTTAGTTAAACATTTTCGTTCTATAAAACCTGAGATTCGAACATTAGGAATAGATGATGGATGTTTTATTCCAAAAACTAAAGGGACTGTAGATATTGTTGGAGTAGTCTATAGAGGTGCCAGTTGGTTCGAAGGTTTTATACATTCGATGGTTACAATTGATGGATTGGATGCAATTGAAAAAATCGTTTCTATGGTTAAGACTTCTTCATTTTATAACGAGCTTCGTGTTATTTTTTTAGACGGAATCTCTTTTGGAGGATTTAATGTTGTTGACCTCAATAAACTGTATTGTTTACTAGATTTGCCTGTTATTTCAGTTACACGGGAAAAACCTGATTTGAAAAGTATAAAGTTTGCCCTTCATAATCTCTCAGATTTTGATGTAAGATGGCAATCTATTTTAAATTGTGGAAAATTAATCGAAGTTAAAATTCGAGAAATTGATAATCCAATTTATATACAAATAGCTGGAATTTTGGAAGAGGATGCTAAAAAAATTATTAGGAAAATGTCTACAAAAAGTAATATTCCTGAACCGTTGAGAATTGCACATTTAATTGCTTCTGGATTAACCGTTCAATAGAAAAGATTTAAAAGAGGAAATTGGTAGGGTGAATGCGCAGTAGTTGAGGTTAAAGAGATGGAATTTTGTCCAAACTGTGGAACTCGGTTAGTCTCAAGTCGTGATAAAAAGACAAAAAAACCTGTGTTTATTCTTTGCTGTCCGAAATGTGGTTTCAAAAAACAAACAGGTGAAAAACTCTCTTCACCTCCGAAAACGATAGAACGATCTCCTCAAGAATCAATAGCGATTATTGGAAAAGAAGAGCAAAAACTTCGCACTTTACCTACAGTTAGGATTGAATGTCCAAAATGTGGAAATCATACTGCTTATGTTTGGCAAGTTCAAACTCGTGGAACTGACGAGTCTTCGACACAGTTTTTTAGATGTACAAAATGTAATTACACTTTTCGTGAATACAGTTAACAGCAGTATTTCTTATTTTGAATTCTATTTTTTGTTGTTTTTTATCAAAATCAAACAGCTTAAATTATAGATAGTTTAAACATAAATGCAAACGGAGATTTGATAATGTTTAGGGCTAAAATGGCTGATGCAAAAATGTTAAAGGACATGATGGGTGCAATTTCAATATTAGTGGACGAAGCTACTTTTGATCTCTCTGCAGATGGAATAAAACTTCGTGCGATGGATCCTTCTCGTGTTGCTATGGTTGATTTTGAATGGCCTAAAACAGTTTTTGATGAATATTCATGCACTGAAACTGCAAAAATGTGCATTAACATAAGTGAATTATTAAAATTGTTAAGAAGAACAGGAAAAGATGAGTCTGTTGAACTCTCTTTAGATGAGAAGACTGGAAAACTCAAAATTGCTATTAAAGGAAGGTATTCTCGAACCTTCAATATGCCTACTTTGGAGGCAATGGATGAAGAAGTTCCTACTCCAAAGGTTAACTTTAACGTAAAAGCTAAAACTACTACTCAAGGATTACGTGAGGCCATCGAAGATGCTTCTTTAGTTAGTGATCATGTTAAAATTTCGGCAGATTCAAACAAGATGGTTATGAATGCAACCGGAGATATTATGGGCGCTACGATTGAATTTAAGGCAGGAGACGATGTTTTACTTGAGATATCTGCCAAAGAAGATTCCAAAGCAACTTTTAGTTTAAGTTATCTTTCTGAGATACTAAAAGCGTCTTTGTCCACTTCAGAAATAGTTGTCATTGAATTTTCTACAGATATGCCTATTAAGTTAGATTTCAAGCAAGAAAAAGATGGAAAATTAAAATTCTATTTAGCTCCTAGAATAGAAGTAGAATAATTAGAAAATTAGTGGAGGTTAGGCAGGTATTCACTTCTTATGACCGAGCAAAATATCCTTTTATGAAAGAAGCAGC
>JARRMA010000302.1:0-2688 GCA_037386505.1 Candidatus Bathyarchaeota archaeon | reverse complement strand
TCAGTACCTAATAAAAGAAGTTGATGAACACTCTCCTGCAGACTACTGGACAACAACTCCCAATAGATCAAATTAGAAGTAGTAATGCCTTAAATTTTGTGGACAACTACTTCTATTAAACTTATTTTCTCTTTTAGATAAAAAGGACTATTTTGTTCTAGTCGCGCGTGCATAAAATAGTCCATGTTTTTTGGCATTCTTTGTCGTTTTGTTTTATGAGATTTTTTTAAAGCTATAGAATTTTTTATCTTTATTAGCGGTAAGTAAAAAACTTTTTTTAAAGAAAATGGGTTTGCTGAAGTCCTTGCATGGATTTCAAGTTGAGTTAAAGAAAATGAAAAAACCAAACTATCTACTATCTCGTTGATTATTCATTTTTCCATGCCGAGCCATTTCAGCCCCATAGTCTTCCAATATTTTTTTCTCCCAAAAAAAGGGAGGGAAAATTGATTGACTATTTTTTCCGCATTAATAGAACAACGCTGAGAATAATTGGGAATTTCTACTGTGGTATCAGGGTATTCAGGCATTGCGTTTACTACTGCTTGAGCAACTTCTTGAGGTGTTGCATCGTCTGGAAGATTCGTTACAACACTATTAGCGACTTCTTGGGCAGATGGTCCTTGATATCCAGGATATTGTGGAAGTGATATCTGTGCTGGTGCAGCATCGACTATTAGATATGTTGTTTGTTGTGAACCAAAGTATGAATCAGATCCATCAAATGTAGCAATTATTGTGTAAGTGCCTTTCATTTGTGGAATAAACGAGTATGCGTAGTTTCCATAAGAATCTGTTGTTGCAGTTCCAATCCAAGCATATTCACCTGCTGGATTAACTATTTGGATTTTTACTGGTACTCCCATTGCATTTGCTGGTCGTTCAAAATGTTTGTAAACATACAGCATCCACTCGCTCATGTATTCATCAGCTACTGCTGGAACACCGTTTGAAAATCTAGCCATCAAAATCGGATCTTTAGTTCCAGGTGATATATCCATAACTGTACCTGATAATGTTGCCAAAGATCCAAGCTTTAGACCATTATTTTCTACCATAACTGTTGTTTCACTTGGACCTTTTCCTATAGCGTATATGTTTTGGTCGTAACTGTCATAGGTTGCTATGATGCTGTCTCCAATAATTGCGTTGCCTCCCCAATCGGTTCCACGGAAAGCTCCATCTATTCTCCAGATTACGTCGCCATTTGTTGCGTTTAGACAGATGAAAGGTGCACCTCGAGGTTTAGGATCAATCGGTGAGTGCTCGCTATGAGCAATATAGATTTTGCCGTCAGTAAAGAAGTCAACTCTCAGAGGCCAGTTATCTCCCCAAAGTATTTCAGTATAAGGATCTACTGCTTCGTAGTCCCACAATAAATCTCCAGTTTGCAAATCATATGCATACACTGTTCCACTCATTTGCGCTGAAATTAACATGTTATCATATACTGCAGTTCTAATTGCTAGTCCACCTAAGTAATCGAGGTATGCTTGTGGTTCTGTTGGTCCCCAAAGCATATTGCAGGTTTCAAGATCAAAACCCCAATGTTGCCGTAACTCAGGAACCCAAACAGTAAACACTCCGTCTTCAGGGCTAACAACACCCTGAGCTAGTGTAACATTTTCAGTCCACACCGAGGGAGCATTTCCAACATTGTTCCATAATAGCATTCCTTCATGTCCCGGTTCTAAGCTAATACCCCAGGAATATACATTAGTCGGAGTTACGTCAATTCCGATAATTCTATTCTGTGAATTTTCGGGCATTTGCAGAAAACCGTATTGTCGACTGCCGCCTACACCAGAAACAATGCCACCAAATTCAATCACATTTGCACTGCCTTGCAATCCTTCAGGTATATCTACTGTCCATTCAATACCATCTGAAGCATTAAATACTGAACCCATGCCAAATCTAATCCAACTACCTTCATCAGAAACAACTCTGGATGAATTCCAAAGTCTCATTGTATTACTGTTAGTACTTAGACTAATTCTGTAGATTTCACCCTTTGGACCGTAAATCGTCGAACCTGAGGGAACGTTTTCCATGCTATATACCCAGTCACCTTCAAAAGGATCAAATGCGTGCCATGTACTTCCGCTAGTTGCCCATAAATATGGAAAAACTGCATGATAGTTGTAAGAATCCCAGTAAAATGTTTGTCCAAATGAAAGTCTAAGAACATTACCTTCTGGGTCCATTAGAGGTTTGCGCCATAGTTCTTCACCAGTATGGAGATCTACTGCAACCACTTCTTGGGTTGGAAAACCAGACTTATAATTATTGTAATAGAGATTTCCAGCTATTATAACTGAATCAATGAAGAATCCTTCGTAGGCGTCTCCACATTCAAAAGCATGATTTCCAGTTGCCCCTCCTGCCAGACCACCGACCTGTAATTGATTAGCCCACAGTATGTGGGCAGTTTCTGGTGCATCTTCGTTGTATGGGATTACCCACATATCATTTCTGTCTGCTCCTTCTAGGAAGTTCCCTGAAATTACAGCCCATTCTCTAAGTTGGGCATCAATTGGACGTCCCCAATATTCTTTTGGCAGAGTTTGTCCAGGATAATATTCTCTTTGTTCTTCAGTTACTACCAATTCAACTATTTCGCTGTCACTAGCTTCCATAATCGTACCAGCGGGAGTTATTACACCAGCCCAAGAGATTGTAGCAGGA
>JARRMA010000301.1:0-4669 GCA_037386505.1 Candidatus Bathyarchaeota archaeon | reverse complement strand
ATTTATGATGGTATACGCTTTATTTTAGTTGATGCTATTGAACGAGCTGGAACAATTGAAACCGATGCTGTTATCAAGGCACTAGAGACGACTAATGTAGAAACCTCCAATGCTAGACATTTTGTTTTCACTCCTTCTCATGCTTTGATGATGGGAACAGATGCAAACGATCCAAACGCTGATTATCCAATTGTTATTGGTTTCCAATGGCAAGACGGAGTTCAAGTACCAGTTGATCCTCTAAAGATAATGGAAGAAGCAAACGCTACAATTACTTTTCCAGATTGGCCTGGACCATGGGACAACATCAGCTAAACTAAGGCAAAAGGAGATATTGCTATGTTAAATTCCAAAGCTGTTACAAGAATTCAATCAATAATTCTAATTGCTATAATAGTTGTTGCTACATTCGGAGGACTAGCTTATATCTTCTTAAATGGTGAAAATCGATCCGGTGGCAATATCAAAATTGGCGTTCTCGCAGATTTAGATGCGACAAATGGAAAAGAAATTTTACAAGGTATCAAATTAGCTGCTGAACAACTAAATTCTGAAGGAGGTATACTAGGAAAACAAATTGAGGTAATCGGAGAGGATGACGATATTGAAAGTGGTCCAACAGATATGGTGAAAGTTAGTTCTTCATTAATACGATTGATAGATCTTCACAAAGTAGATTTTATTGTAGGAGATGTAGGTCACCAAGAAGGAGCAGGAGTTCAAGAAATTCTTGCTGAACATAAAAAAATACTAATCAATACTAATGGCTGGGAAGAATTCTCACAACGAGTATTAGATAACTATGAAAAGTACAAATACTATTTCAGTACCAGTTGGAATGATTCCTCAATTTTTTTAGGAATGACAGATGGACTTTTACTGGGAAGAGAGATTACTGGTTTTAACAAAATTGGATTTCTTAGCGAAGCATGGGCTGAGGGACTAGTGGAAGGATTAGAATCTGTTCTTCCAGAGGCTTACGGTTTTGATGTTGTTTATTCAAGTATTTTTCCCTATGAAACTGTTGATTTTTCTAGTTATTTTGCAGCTGCAGAAGCCGCAGGAGTTGAAATATTAGTACCTATTATAGCTCTTGAAGGCGGAATACCTTTTGTTAAAGAATACTATGATCGACAGTCACCAATGTTCATTTATGGAGGAATTATTTTTACGGCGACTTATCCAGAAAGTTGGAATTGGACAGATGGCAAATGTGAACACGTCTGTGTATCTAATACCCCAATAGTTGCTGGGTATCCTTTAACAAGTAAAACTATACCGACTAGAGATGCATATTTCAATAAATGGGGAGAAAGCATAGATATGACAGGAGCCAATGCTTTTGATATCTTACGTTATATTTTATCTGATGCTATAAAAAGAGCTGGAACAATAGAAACTGAAGCTGTCATTAAAGCTTTAGAAGAAACTAATGTTGAAACTTCAAACGCAAAGAATTGGGCTTTTACCGATTCCCATGGTTTGATGATGGGAAAAAATCCAAATGATCCAGAGGCAGCATACGCTTTTGTTATGTACTTTCAATGGCAAGATGAAAAGTTGGTTCCAGTTTATCCTAGAAGGATTATGGAAGATGCTGGAGCATCATATACTTTTCCTGATTGGCCAGGACCTTGGGATAATATAACTTAGAACAATTTAGAACTTAGAGAATTGGGTTAAGCAGATTGGGTTTTTAATAAAATCTTGATTTCTTAGTTTTTCTATACATATTGATGTTTTGCATTCTAGTGGATCTTTGGTTTTGGTTATGCTAATTTCTCCGTCAAACAAGTTGATTACAGCATTTGCTTGGTCAGCTGGGTGAATACTTGGATCTACAACACCTAGCATTGTAAATCCTTTTTCTCCTAAATCTGTAATTAATTGCGAAATCCATTTTCGTGTAGCTTTGGTTCCATAATCTACTAAAACGTCTGAGAGAATCTCTACGCATATTCTCTTTTTCTTTGTGGAGTCAATATGTCTAAATGCTTTAGAAAGTGAGATACTTAGATTTGTTAGATCGGTTTTAGTTCTAAGTTTGTATACGTTTGGAAGATCTGGGACCTCAGTTTTTGGTTTGGAATTGCACAAAAATAAAAAGAAATTAGGATTCTTTAACAGATTTTCAAAATCTTCAGCTCCAGTAGAAATATAGAATACCGTTTCGTCTTTTTTTATTCCAGCATTTAGGAAATTAATACCTCCAAATAATAACGAGTCGAGTTCTTCTGTTCCACTAGATACTCTATCTTCCATTATAACTTCTTCAACTTTGATCTCTAAAGTTTTCAGTTGCAATGATTTATTTTGTCCAAGCTCATCTAAATAACAAACTTTAGGTTTTAGTCTAAAATTTCCTTTCTTTGAGGGTTGAAGTATCAATTTTACCTCAACTAATTTCAAGGAAGCGAGCTGTTTTCCTTTCATGTTAAGAGTTGAATCTTCTATTCGATAAATTTCAGGCTTCTTTACAACCACAAAGTCTGAAGGAATAAAATCTTCAACTCTCATCAACAAAGCAGGTTCCCTGCCCGCATTCACAAACTCTATAGAAAAGCAAAATGATTCTCCAACCTTAACTTCTTTAAATTGACTTATTAGATTGGCTTGAACATTAGCATGTTCAAAGTTCTCCAAACCTATAGAAGATTCACTGGTTGATGATATGGCATTAAAAGATTGGGTAGTTGAAGCTATTGAGGGGGCCTTCATTACTTCATTTAAAGATGAAGCTAAAGCTTTCTCTTTTCTAACAGTACTTAAGATATTTTTAACTTGAGTTGTTTTATCTAAATGTAGAGCTTTCGAAAAAGCATTAGCTGCAATTTGTAGTAGTTGCTCAGCAAGTTGATAATATTTAGTTTTTTTCTCTGGGTCAATTTCATCTTCTGCACTGTTCATGTAAAGATATGCATCAAAAAGTCTTTGAGTTGCTTTGGCATACTCTGAAGCTTTTTTATAAGCGGCTTGATTATAGAAATTTGCTGCTTGTTTGATATACTTGTTTGCCTTTGAATGATAACTTCTATCAAGAGTATTTTGAAATTGTTTTTGAGCAGCTAAACCTTTACAGAAGTAACTATTGCCCAACACCCAAAAACTGGCTTTTTTTGTATTACATTGATCGTTTGCTTTCTCAAAGAGTTCTGCAGCTTTTAGATATGATTCTAAAGAACTTGTTTCTTCTGCATTTTCCATCTTTTCCCAAGCCTGACACAGAATCGCTATGTATCTTAATTCGTTTTGTTCAGTTTCAACTTCTAAATTATTGCCTGTTTCGAAAAGAATTTGTGACGCTTTCCTATAATTAATTGAGCTGTCGAGATGTTTTCCATCTCTATCTAAAATCTTTGCTTCTTCCATTAAAATTCTAGCTTCACAATATTTACCCCTAAGATTGGAAGCTTTCAATATTGTGGTCATTAAATCCTTTTCTTCTAATGTTTTATTTTCATTGATTTTGATCTTTATGTTGTTTTCAGTTTTTTTGAAATAATCAAAAGCCTCTTTAAAATATTTTTTTGCTTCTTCTGGATTTTCTTTTCTACTTAATTCTTCTGCATGTTCCATCTTTGCCCAGGCAAAATAATTGGGTGCTAAATACTTCCAATCATTCAATTTTTCATGAATATTTCCAGCTTTCTCATAATTTATTTTTGAATTGGAATAATCTTTCCGTTATGATAATATTTTGCTAGTTCAATTTTACTCCAAGCTAGCATATATTTAGAGTAATTATTATAGAATTGTTTGAATTGAGGAATTCTGGTTGCAGCGAGGGTGTATTCTTCAAATGCTCTTTCATATTTTTTTGACGCTTTTTGATGTTCACCTAATTCACCAATAAGTTGAGCTAAATGCCAAAGTGACTCAGCTCTAAGTGTTGGTAAATCCGCTTTTTTTAAGGTTACAATAGATTTCTGATATACATCAATTGCTCTAGAAAGCGTCTCTTTTTCATTATTTAGATTATAAAATTGCTTTAGAATTCCTTGGCAATTTTAATAGCTTCTTCCAACGAAAAAATTGCTTTTTCAAACAAACTGATTCTTTCTGAAAGGTTTTTTTCTATCTTAGCTAAATCGATCTGTGTTAAAGCTAAATAATAATAATTACCGCTTTGGTAATGAAAATTATAGGGCATCAATTCCTTGATCTGAATAGAGTTCTTTTTGAAATAGAATTGGGATTGATTGAGTGATTTTCTTTTTTCTTCAATTTCTAATTTAGTTTCCGCAAAAAGTCTAAGGTTTAAACCTAAAGAAGTATTAAGAAGTGTTAAGTGTGTTTTGAAACCTTCTTTGAAATATTCTATTCCTTCCTCAATTACTTCTGTTGCTTTTTCAAACAATCTCTGTTTTGTAATAGGTTCAGATTCAATTGAAGCTAAATTTGAAAGAGCTTCAATATGATAAAGATAAGAAATAATATAACCTGGATGATGTTGTATAATCCTAAAAAGTCTCATAGCTTTTTTAGATGTTTTTATGATTTCTTCAAATGACTCTTTTTGTTTTTCGGGATCTTCCATATTTCTAGTGATATAAGATTTTGACCAAGATAATAGGCAATTTCCAAATCCAATTAAAAAATTATCTTTAGTATCATGTCCATATTCGAGAATTTTTTGAGCAGCTTCTAAGGATTTATTTGGATTGGATTC
>JARRMA010000300.1:2315-2895 GCA_037386505.1 Candidatus Bathyarchaeota archaeon | reverse complement strand
ATTGAAAATGGACCTATTGGTATTAAAGGAAGCATCGTAAATAATAAAAGCCAAGTTAATGATTGGGACATATTCTTACTTTCACTAACCAACGGTTTATTGTAAATAATGAATAGAGCCCAAACTAATCCTGCTGCAATTACTATTAAATTTCCATATGTTTCTCCTATACTTAAAGTATCTAGATCTAAATTAGTTGTAACAAGAAAAATTCCTAAAACACTTAAAGTAACACCTGTAATTTTTGTTGAACTTATTCGTTCTTTTGTTATAAATGGACTAAACAAAGCTACCCAAACAACTGTTAAATTAACCAATAAAGAAGAAATTGAAGCTGAAGCATATGACATCCCAATATATTGTAGGAAATATGCTATCCCATTTGTAATCCCTAAAAAAATTATTAAACGTTTGTTAGCAAACCTAAAACTAAAATTCTTTGTGAACAATGCAAAAATAAGCATTATGAATGTAGCAATAAGGAATCTTAAAAAGACAAAAGTATAAGCATTCATATAGAATAATCCGATTTTAATAGCAGGAAAAGATGTACCCCATAATGAGCTGGCAATAATAGTTA
>JARRMA010000300.1:0-2247 GCA_037386505.1 Candidatus Bathyarchaeota archaeon | reverse complement strand
ATTTTTGCAATAGGAATCCTTACTCCTGTAACATTGCATGAATTTTAAAGCTTTTTTCAGAGGGATATTCGAAGAAATTTAATAACTTATTTAAATTCTTAAAAAGAACAACCTCTATGATAAAGAATGAAATTATCTAAAACTAAATAAAACAATTATGAAGAAAGATTAATATGATTAGTTGGAAAGTTATCGTAAATTCTCTTTTCAAATCATTAATTTATTCATTTATTATTGCAATTATTGATATAATATTAATTATTATCATAAATTCGAATTCACTTCAAATAATCTACTCCCTTTCAATTATTTTATTGATTGAAGGAGGAATATTATTAATCTTAGGAGGTGCAGTATCATTATACACTCCTTCGATTGAAAAAATTAATGAAGTAATGTTTCATTCCAAACCATGGAATGCTAAACGTCAAAAAGAAATAGAAAAACAAATGGCAATCATAATTTTAACAGGAATCGTCCTGATAATCGAGGCTCTCATAATATCTGCATTTTAATATTATTCTTATTGGCATAATCAAAAGTTTTAGTAAGATCAAAAACAAATTAGATAATGTCCGAATTTTATATCTGTGGGGGTATAGAGTTTATCCTTAAAAAAAGGCTATAAAATTGTTTTAACAGCTGACAGAACCCTTATGAGTGAATATCGAGGAGGCATATTTCTTGGATTTAGTGCTTGTGCACCCATGGGGTTGATTCCTAATTGGCTTTATTTTTCTGTTCTTTGCCCTTCGGTTCCTGTAAACAAAAATGGTTCAGTTAATTATGCTCCATGCGGGATAAGAAAAGTCGAAGCTGCACTTCTCAACCACGGATTTGAAGAAAAAGAAATTGTTGTTGCACATCCCGAATATTTAGATAATGTAATCGGTGAAGAAACAAAAGTAATTGGTATAACAGAAACTGATCCATTAGGTTTAGCTCCGGCTACTTCTACTTTTACTCAATTATTTGACGGAGAATCATATATGAGTCAAGAATTTAGGACCTTATTAAAGGCAATAAGCACATTAAAAACTAAACCTAGAATTATAGTCGGAGGCCCTGGGGCATGGCAACTAGAAGAAGAAAAAGTTCGAAAAAAATTAGGAATAGATTGTGTAGTTTTAGGTGAAAGTGAAAATATAGTGGGGGATCTATTTGAAAAAGCATGTAATAATAAGCTTATTCCAGAAACAGTTCATGGAGAAGTAGTTGAAACATAAGATATTCCCTCTATTAAAAAACCAACAATAGAAGGCATCATCGAGATAGCAAGAGGATGCGGACGAGGCTGTGATTTCTGTGTTCCAACACTTCAGCGGT
The DNA here is from genome assembly GCA_037386505.1 of Candidatus Bathyarchaeota archaeon. GTDB lineage: Archaea > Thermoproteota > Bathyarchaeia > Bathyarchaeales > Bathyarchaeaceae > Bathyarchaeum. The sequence goes on along the minus strand of JARRMA010000300.1, from coordinate 921 downwards.
ATCGTTGTCTTCCAATAAAAACAATACTTAAAGAAGTTGAAATAAATCTCAGAGGGGGAAGACAACCACTGCTCCATGCTGAAGATATTCTAAGATATAAAGCGAAAGGATTAGAAGTAAACAATGAGGCAGTAATAGATCTTTTTAAATCTGTAAGAAATTATTCTGGAGTTAAAACTGTCGCTATGAGTCACTTTGCACTTTCCTCAGTTGCAAGCGCACCCGAAGTTATCGAGGAAATATCGAATATACTAGATGCAGGTAAAAAGGGTAGATGGCTCAGTGGTCAAACAGGATTAGAAACTGGAAGTCCAAACCTCATTGAAAAAAATATGAAAGGAAAATGTAAACCATTTGATCCAAAGGATTGGCCACAAGTAGTCAAGAATGCTTTTGAGATTATGTCAGAAAATTATTGGGTTCCTTGCGCTACTTTGATTATTGGCCTTCCAGGTGAAACAGAAAAAGACATTGACTTAACTATTGACCTTTTAGAAGAATTAAAAAAATTCAAAAGTTTGGTTGTACCATTATTTTTAGTTTCAATGGGAGGATTAAAGGATAAAACAGAATCCTTTGTTATAGAAAATATGACTCCTAAGGAAGCAGAACTTTTTTTGAAATGTTGGGAACATAACATCTCATGGGGTTCAACTCTTCTTGGAGAATATTTCTTAACTAATAGTGGCGTTAAAGGCTATGCATTAAGATTCCTTTTTTCATACGGTATTAAGCATGCAAGGAATTTAATTAAAACATGCAAAGAAGAATATAACTATGATTTAGCGACTATGCTTAAGGACGAAAGAAAAGGATTAATTACTGTTGGACCAGCACCAATACGATTTATCTACAAATATTTGCGCAAAAGACAATTTTGATTAAGAAAAAACAAATTAGGTCCAACCTATGAAAAAACCT
>JARRMA010000299.1:0-3360 GCA_037386505.1 Candidatus Bathyarchaeota archaeon | reverse complement strand
AAAAGTGAAACCTACACCTGAAACAGAAATGAGCAGATTAGTTAATTTTTATGAATGTAGGGCACTCATTGCAAGGAATATGGTTGTTTGGACAGATTCCTTTTGTTATCGGACATGTAGTTATTCTTTGTTCGAGCCAAAGCTTTATTGCTTCATTTAATGCTGAAACCAGATTATCAGTTTGAGACTCTACTAATCTAAGTAGTTCAGGATCTATTTGAACTTCCATTGTTACCCTTTGAAATATTTTGTTACTTTGTTTATTAATAAGTATGGAACTTTTATATATAATAAAAATATGTATTTTTAGGATTCTTGCTATTTTTAGTTAAATCTGCTCATTTTGCTAAAGAAATTATTTTCTAACAAATGTATGCATTTTTACATTGGATATCATCATTTTCATGGATTTCTGTTTCTTCATTTGGCTGTAAAGAGTTTTGTTGCATACTAAAGACACCACCTAACAATTTGGGAATTTGTTCAAGATCTAATTCTTCTTCAGATTCTTTGGATTGTTTTCTCCATCTTCTCATTAAGAACACTACGGACAACACTGTTGCTAAGGGCGTTAAAATCATCAAAATGGGAGAATCAAATGAATCAACCTTAACTATTGGTAAAATAGAATCATTTACTAATTCGATTTTTCCTAAACCAAACATTTGAGATTGGTCTTGAGATTCAATTAGAGTTTCAATAGAATAAGTTACAGTAGACATGTGGCTGGTGTTAAAATTATGTTGCAGAACAAAAGTAGATAGAGGCTCAACAAGAATTTGTTGTTGATTTATTATTTTTCCTCCACAGAAAATAGTAACGTCACAGCTTTCCCTATTTTCAGATAAATTCTTAATAGTAATTCTAAGATTGGCTTCTTCTCCAATTTTTATTTCATTAGAATTAAACTCTATATCACTGACAAAGAGTTTCAAATATTGTGCATTAACGGAACTTAATAAAATAATGGAAAATAAACTTACAGAAAGCAACACCGAGAGTTTTCTTTTTACAGACATCAAGGTTATCCCCCGAAACAAAAACAAATCATGTATAGCAATATATACGATACTACTTTTAAGAAAATAATATATCAAAAATCGATATATCAACGGAGGAAAATTGTTTAAATTATTTTCGTCTTCTTAGAACTAAGAAAGCTATTATGACGATTGCTGCCATAGCTGCGACCAGTAATATTGCCACTTCAGCAGTTATTAGAGGTGTAGCCGGAGTTTCTTGGGTGATTGGACCACTTGGTGATGATGCAGGATCAGCTTGTAGATAGGTTATAGCATGAGAACCATAAAAGGCTCCTGAACCATCAAATGTAGCTATCACCATATATTGGCCTTTAACTTGGGGCGCAAAAGAATAAGCGAAGTTTCCCTCTTCATCAGTTGTAGCCGTACCAATCCAAGCATACTCACCATTAGGATCGACAATTTCAATCTTCACTGGTACTCCATTGACAGAACTTGGACGTTCAAACTGCATATAGACATACTTCATCCATTCACTCATTGATTCATCAGAAACCACTGGAACACCCTTCGGAAATCTTACCATAATCTCTGAATCTTTTGTTCCTGGGGATACATCCATTACTGTCCCTCTAAACACCATACTACTTCCCAGAGGAACTGCCGTTAATGGAGCTTCAATAGTTGTTGAACTCGGTCCTTTGCCTATAGCATAAACACGTTGATCATATGAATTGTAAGTAGCTATTACGCTGTCTCCAATGATTGCACTACCTCCCCACTGGGTTTGCCTGAACGCTCCACTTATTTTCCATACTACATCTCCCGTTTCTATATCAATGCATTGGAATGGTGCACCACGAGGTTTAGGATCAATAGGAGAATGTTCATCATGACCTACGTAGATTTTTCCATCGGTAACAAACATAATGTTAAGCCACCAATTATTAGCCCAAAGGATTTCGTTGTAAGGATCAGTAGCGTTGTATGTCCAGTCAAGATTACCCGTTTGTGCGTCATAACAGTATAATGTTCCAGCTACTCCACATGAAAATATCTTACCGTCAGCTGCTACAACTGCTCTGGGTATTGCTCTTGTTTCTCCAAGTGTGTACATATCCATATATTGTTGGGTTTCAGTTTTATACATAAAAGATCCATCGGTCATACTAAAGACATAAAGTGATCTGGTTTCTTTTCCAGCATATACAAAGACGTTTTCTTCAGCGCTTGCTGCAGCCCATATTACATGTACATCTCCAGTTGGTGGTATCCAAGATTTTTTAAAGAGTTGTGCTCCTTCATGTCCTGAACTGACACTTAATGCCCAAGCTGTAATTGGATCATATGCCGGATCCCCGAAGCTTCCTTGGGTTACATCTGAGCCTATAATTTTGTCTCCAGCAAAGGCCATCGTTGCTATTCCTGGCAAATCAGTAGGTATTGACACATTCCAAGTAAAAGCTGTTGGTGCACTAGCGTCAAATGTTCCTCCTTCCGGTGCCCAACTGTACTCATTAAATCCAGCTTCTAAATTGACCGCTGCAGTTGAGTTCCAAAGAGCCATCCAACCATCTTGTGTATTAACCACGTATCTTAGGATTTCACCGTTTGGACCATATGTTTGAATTCCTGTAGGCACATTTTGCATACTATAGACCCATTCTCCAGTTAACGCGTCATAGCAGTTCCAATCTGTATCCCAAATGTAAGCAAAACCTCCATGTTGATTTGGAGAACTGAAATATAATGTCTGACCATATGCTAATCTGGTGTTATTTTTGAACCACACTTCTTCTCCTGTGTGCAAATCTACTGCAAAAATTCCCTGCTGTGGTGGACTTACAGCAAAACCTACATGGAATCGATTGTAATACAACTTACCGGCAACGATTGCTGATGAAGCAAATTTACCTTGATATGCATCTCCAGTGGCAAAACCTTGTTGAAGAGGTCCAACATCGCCTCCTATCAAACCACCAGTAGCCAAAGGTCTTGCCCATAGAATATGTGCTGTATCTGGTGCATTTTCATTATTTGGTGCATATCTGTTTGCGGGTATATCTACCCAGTTTGCTGCAATAACGTTCCATTCTCTGTGTTGTGAGTCTATTGGTCGTGTCCAATATTCTTCAGGAAGAGGAGAGCCAGGATAGTAGGTGATTGGATCTGCCTGTACGACAAGTTCTAGTAATTCCTTTCGATGGGAGTCCATCCTATGATCTGACTTTTGAAGCAGGTACCAGTGACACCCTTGAACTTGTCGTACAGGCAGATCCAATACCCTACTATCCTGGCTCTCCCCTTCCTGAAGAATATTGGACACGACCAATAGACTCACAACACAGAGAATGGAACGTTATTGCAGCAAACTGGG
>JARRMA010000298.1:0-3440 GCA_037386505.1 Candidatus Bathyarchaeota archaeon | reverse complement strand
AATCTTCTTCATTATCAGCAACAAAATAACTAGGTTCAAATACATCATATTCTTGAGCTAAATCTTGGATCTTCTTGACTTCTGGACATCGTGCGAGCAATAATTCAAGAAGCATTTGACGTGTTCTAAAAATTTTTTTGGATTTAGTCTCAACAATTAATCCATCAAAAACAGGATAATTACAGGATGTAACAATTTTTGTTCTTCCTCGTTTATCAACTATTTCTACTGAACATAAACGACAAGCACCGAATGGTTCAAGTGCTCCATTATAACACAATGTTGGAATATTTATGCCCACTTTTTGTGCAGTTTCAAGAATAGTTGTTCCTTCTTTCGTTTTTACTTCAATACCATCGATTTTAACTGTAATTTCTTTTTCATCCAATTCCATTTTTCTCACCTTATTTTTGTTTCCCCTTCTTTGATCTTATGATTAATCGCTGATCTTCTGGAAGTGGTTGAGGAACTGGTTCACCCGAAATCTTTTTTACTGCACCAAATCTTGATGGGCACATTTCATAGCAACTTCCACACTTTATACACTTCTCTTGATCAATTACATGAATGTGATTTTTTTCGCCTATCACAGCATTGACCGGGCAGTTTCTATAGCAAATCATGCATGCTTGACATTTTTCTGGATCAATATAATAAGAAATTAAATCTTTGCAAACCCCAGCCGGACATCTTTTTTCATTTATGTGAGCTTCATATTCATCTTTGAAATACCGTAAGGTAGTCAACATCGGATTTGCCGAAGTTTGCCCTAAAGCACATAAAGCGGAATCTCTTGTTACTTCTGCAATTCTTTGTAGCTTTTCGATATCTCCTTCTTTTCCTTGGCCTTTAGTTATTCGATTCAAAATTATGCTTGCCTGCCTTAATCCTTCTCTACAAGGCGTGCATTTTCCACAAGATTCGTCGCATAGGAAATTTACAAAGTATCGGGCCAATTCGACCATACAAGTATCTTCATCAAGTACAATTAGACCACCTGATCCCATCATTGAACCTAATTTTGTAAGTTCATCAAAATCAACAGGAGAATCTAAATATTGTTCGGGAATGACTCCACCAGAAGGACCGCCAGTTTGAACACCTTTGAATTTTTTGCCTTTTGGGATGCCTTCTCCAATTTTAAAGATAATATCTCTTAAGGTTACACCAAAAGGAACCTCAACTAGTCCGGTATTATTTACTTTTCCAGCTAACGCAAAAATCTTGGTACCTTTACTTCCTTCTGTTCCAATAGATGCAAACCATTCAGCTCCATTATTAATAATTAGAGGAATATCAGCCCATGTCTCAACGTTATTTAACACACTAGGTTTATCCCAAACTCCTTTTTCAGAGGTGTGAACATATTTAGGTCTTGGTTCACCTACTGTACCCTCAATTGCAGCCATAAGCGCACTTGATTCACCGGAAACAAAAGCTCCAGCTCCTTTGTGTATAGTAACATCAAAATCAAATCCTGAACCTAAAATATTCTTACCTAAAAGTCCAAGTTCTTTTGCTTGTTTAATTGCAATTTCCATATTTTCAACTGCTAGTGGATATTCTTGTCTTACATAGATGAAGCCCTGATGAGAACCTACTGCGTAAGCCCCAATTGTAAGTCCTTCAAGAATTGAATGAGGATTACCTTCCATAACTGCCCTATTCATAAAGGCTCCAGGATCACCTTCATCACAATTTACTATAACATATTTTGGTTCACCATGTGCATTTCGAGTTGATTGCCATTTTATATGGGTTGGAAAACCACCTCCTCCTCTCCCCCTTAATTTAGAATTTTTTACCTCTGTTATTACTTGTTCTGGAGACATTTGAAATAAAACTTTGGATAATGCAGAGTAACCATTAATTGCTATATAATCTTCTATCTCTTTTGGATTAATTTTGCTATTGCTTTCAAGAAGGATCCTATTTTGATATTTATAAAAAGGAACATCAGTTAAATAACGTGCTCGCTCTCCAGATACTGGATCAGAATAAAGTAATTTTTCTACTATTTGGTTGTCAATGAGAGTCTTTGATACGATATCTGGAACATCAGAAGGTTTTACTTGAAAATTTTTTAGAAATTATGTCTTTCCGAAAATTTTCTAGATCTGAAGGAGATTTTAGTATTTTCATTTTTCTTCCTCAATCGTAATTGGATAATAATTTCTCAAGTTTTGAAGAATTGAGTTTGCCAAAATATTGTTTGTCAATTTCAACTACAGGTCCTAGAGCGCAACAACCTAGACAGTTGACTGTTTCTAAAGTGAATTTTTTGTCTTCGGTTGTTTCTCCAGATTTTATTTCTAATTTACTTTCTAAGAAGTCCAAAATTCTAGGTCCTCCTCGGACATAACATGCCGTTCCCTGGCAGACCCTTACAAGATGCCGACCAATTGGCTTTAAACTTAATACAGTATAGAAACTTGCGACTCGATATATTTGACTACAAGGAATATTTAGTCGTTGACTTATTCTAATAATGGCTTTTTTAGGAATCCAATTAATTTGTTTTTGAATATCAAGTAGTAATTGAATTAAAATTCCTTTTTTATCTACATATTTGTCGATAATTTTATCGATTTGTTCTATTGACATTTTTTTGACCTCTTAAGATTTTAATGTCATTCTTTTTGCAAACTTTTTAGCCATTTTTTATATAAGCCATCATCAAATTCAGGTGATTGCATTAATTTGGTTTTCATTAAAGGCTCACCTTTCTTTGAATGAGGTGTCCTTAACAGAGAATCAGAATTTTTTTCAATTTCTCTTGCTTCTTCTGCTAATTTGGCAGCTATTTGAGCCATCTCATGTGCACAGGTAACAAGTGGAATGAATTTTTCACTATCTTTCTCCATGAAACAAGCTTTTGTGTTTATTTCTGGAATTTTAGAAGCAATATGATAAGCAGCCATAGCTTTAGCTTTAGCATAAGGATTCATGAAATGTGAATAATCTCTTATTGTCTCTGTATCAATTACTAACCGTGGAAGACGAATAGCTAATTTTTCTTTTAAAATAGATATTACTCTATCAATTTCTTGATGGATTAATCTAAAAACTCCAGTAGCCGCAAGTACTTTCATAATATTTGAATTATAGAGAACCATTTCTGTAGGATCTAAAAATTCTCTTCGTGCTCCTATTAAGGGATCACCTAAAACAACTATGTAGCCTACACCTTGTTTTTCAAGATGTTCAGTCATTCGTTTTGCAACTGCATCAGACATTACTATTGTGTTTATTCTTTTTTCAACTGACATTTGTCTAGCCGCTGCCGGTCCAGAAACTGAAGGATTAGGTGAAATTATTACTAGAAGGTTTGGGTTGAATTCTAATATTTTTGGAAATGCTTCTTTTACATCTTCCAATGACATTTTAGATCCAGTTGTTACAGTACGAACTATGATGTCTTTACGTTGGGCTAATTCATC
>JARRMA010000297.1:0-4878 GCA_037386505.1 Candidatus Bathyarchaeota archaeon | reverse complement strand
TACATTAGTACATACATTACTATATACACTGTAGTGGTCAAGGCAAGTAACATCCAAAATGCGCTGTTTACTCCTCCGGGTAACACCAAGAAAATTAAACCCCATATAGTTACAAATATTGCTTGAAGAATCAGTAGATTTACTGGAACACCTACCTTGTTATGTTTCTGTAAAATCGGAGGCAATAATCCTTCACGAGCAGCTTTTCCGAGACCTCTTACTGGACCCAGTACCCAAGTTGTTACCTTTCCAATAGACCCTATTGCAATTAGAATTGCAATAAAGGGCATTATCCAGCTAAATCCAAACCAATTAAAAATATTGTCATATGTTTGCATCAAACCAGCTGTAAGAACTAATTTTTCTACTGGAAGAATTTGACCAACAATAAGTGAACCAATTATAGAGCTAATAGCTGCTATGATGCCAATTATGAATACACCTAAGGGATAGTCCCGATGTATGTTATTCATATCTTCAGCATGAGCTGAAGTTACCTCAATACCAGTATAGGTAAAAGTAAATGTGACTAGCAGTACTAAGTTTCTAATATTTGTTAAATTCGGTATCAAGTCTTTCCATGTTGGATACATCGTTAAGTTGATTGGAGCACCACTCATGATATAGGATAAACCTCCAACTATCAACACCACCATAGGCAGAAAAACACCCAAGATAAGAAATATTGAGCTAATCCAACTGGATGTTTTTAATCCCCTTAAATCTACTAGAGTTACTCCCCACCAAACCGATATTATAATCAAGAAAATGAAGAGTTTGTTATCAGCTAAAGCTGGATCAAATACATAAGACAAAACTCCTCCAATGAATGCTAAGATAGTGACAAAGGCAATCGTCATTTGAAACCACTGCAGCCAGCTTGCTGTAAAACCCCAATGTTCTCCGAAAGCTTCCTTAATCCATTTGTAAACTCCACCTTCCCCAGGCCAACCAGTTGCGAGTTCAGCAGCGACAAGGGCACAGGGTAATTCTAATTTCATGTAGTATTCCAACTAAAATCCAACAAGCGCTTACAGAGTTAATGGTTGACGTGTCCGAACAGTGTTCATCTACCAACCATGCTTTATCGTCGAGGGCATTGTTCCTTGCTTTTCGTCTTTCTTCTTTTCGTGTTTAAGCCTGTTGATTTTAACAACGTTACCCTTTAGACCGACCCAATATTTGTGATTCAAATTTTGGTGATAAACAAATTTGTTCACAGTCTTCTTTAATTCTTTAAAGGCAACTTTTTTAGAATCTATATACAGCTTATTGCCTCTCAAAGCCACTGGAATTTTAAGTTTTGAACGCAAAAAACTAGACAGTTTTTCCGTCTCACTTTCTAATTCACCCAAATCAACTTTTATTTCCCTCTTCTTCCTCAGAAACAATTTCCAACCTTCACAACAATATATGCCTTCAAAGGTGTAAAAGGTATTCCCTCACAGATCTTTCCTAAAAAACTAGATTTTATCAGGAACAAAATGAAGATAGAAAAGTTAAAGTGTTAACCCTTTAAAAAGTGTAGATATAAAAATGCTTTGAAGACAAATTTCTTTTACAGGTTCAAAGTTTTTGGTGATTAATTATTTCAATATTAGGGAAAACTAGTTTTCTATAATATAAGGACTTAAATAGAATGGCATCTTCATGCTTTGAAATCCTTTAACAATGGAGTGAAAAAAATGCTCGTAAATGAAAAACTTAGGAAAGCAGCTGAAGAATCAAAGAGACAATTCCTAAAAATAGAAAAAAAGCTAAAATAAAAAAGAAATGTAGCTATTTCAGCCTGATTGTTCAAAGATTCTTAGTTTAAGGCAAAGATATGTAAGTGCTGTGGTTACTATTGCCAAGATATAGTAACCTGTTCCTATCGTCACTCCGATAGCTGATGTTATCCATAGGCTTGCTGCTGTTGTTAGTCCACTAATTTTATCTTCTGTTTTTAGTATGGCTCCTGCTCCGATAAATCCCATTCCTAATACTACTGCTGCTGCAATTCGGGCTTGATCAGATCCAGGAAAAGCTTCTGAACTTAAAATTGTTAACAAAGTTGAAGCCATACCTACAAGAATATGGGTTCTCAGTCCTGCAGGTTTAACCTTCACTTCTCTTTCAAGCCCTACGATTCCCCCTAAAACAAAAATTAAAACCAATTTCATTATATTTTCAATTTCAAATTCAAAATTCATAATCATAAATTAACATAACTAATATTTATCAATTAAAGATCCCTAACATCAATTTTCTTCTATATAACAAGGAGCTGATTTCTTAGTTATTTAGATTTTTCAATTATTAGTAGGAAATCAACTTTGGCGCCCATTCCGCCGGGTGTAAACTTTGGATTAACGTTTGGAATAATTGTAACAACTTCTCCATCTAAGTTATTCAGAAATTGTTCCAATTTATTTTGGTCTTTTGATAAATCAATATCAAATCTATGAACGTGATACTTCATTTATTCTCCCTATTTTTTCTCAGTTGCACCAAATATAAAAAACTTTTTTTAGAACACAATAATATTATCAAAAAAAGGATTTAACTGTTACATATCTATTATAACTTAATTCTTTAAAACTAGGTTTAGCTTTATCTAATGGTTCTTTTAATTCTAGATTCATAAAAATATCTCTCCCAATTTGGTTCATAATGTTGATGATAGGAATCATTCTAATTATTATTCCATAACCCTAATGATGAAAGATTATTTGAGGTCTATTCCTGGATCTCAACAGATCAGTAAACACAATAAAATAAAGCAATTTATTTATCGCTAATCCTAAAACAGGTTATTATAGATATTAAAATAGAAATTATTTAAAAATGCTATAATTATGAACTATTAATGGTTGGAAAACTAGTCCAAAAGAAATTTCCAAACCACTAAAAGAGACAGCAAAATTGAGTGGTAAATTAGAGGAAGCAAAGATTTATTGTTTGGCTGTCAAATATTTTAGTTATTTAAGGTTACAGATATGGTAAATAACCAGCCTCTTCCATTATCTTCTGACATAAATTGGGTCGGAGTTAACGATACAGAGTCTTCACTTTTTGAATCTCTTTGGCCCATACCTGAGCACATTTCATACAATTCTTATCTGGTTAAAGGTTCAGAAAAAACTGCACTAATTGATTCAGTTCACAAAAATTTTTCAGTTGAACACTTTGACAAAATTAGCCAGCTGCTAGACCTAGCAGATATAGATTATCTTGTCATTAACCATATGGAACCTGACCACACTGGTTCCGTGCCTAAGCTTCTAGAAAAAGCTTCCAATGCAAAAGTGGTTTTCACACCTATTGCCCAACATCTATTCAAAAAATTCTATGGCTTCGAACCAGAAGCAATAATCGTAAAAGATGAAACAACAGAAATTTCCTTAGGAAACAAAACATTAAGATTTATTCAAACGAGCTGGCTTCATTGGCCAGAGACCATGTGCACATATCTCGTCGAAGATAAGATTTTGTTTTGTTGCGATGCGTTTGGTGCATTTAAAAAATTGCCCGAGGGGGTTATACTTGAATCTGATTTGGATATTGTTAAGCAGAATATTTTTGGATTTGCGCAGAAGTATTTTGCTTCAGTCTTCAATGCTCAGAGTGAATGGGTTTTAAAAGCTATACAGAAATTTGATGAATTGGGTCTTGAAATCGATGTTTTAGCACCAAGCCATGGCCCTGTTTACACGAGCAATGTTAAGAATATCCTAAGTAAATGGGCTTCTTGGAGTAAAGGTGCCTACACGAAAACTGTTGTTGTAGTATACGGTACAATGTATGGAATGACTGCAAAGTGTTTAAATTCAATAGTTGAAGGTGTTAAAGAAGCAGGAGGAAAGGTTGTGGGCTTTAACCTTTCTGAAGATAAGGTTGTTGATGTGTTAACTGCCTTGCTTGAGGCTCCTGCGTTAATCGTTGGTTCACCTACCTACGAGCATGAAATATTTCCAAAAGTTGCTGATTTTCTGAATCTTCTTAAGACCAAAAAGTTTTCAAACAGATGTGCAGGTGTTTTTGGAAGTTTCGGTTGGAGCGGAGAAGCTACCCGAAAAATTTCAGCTCAACTCGCCGACATGGGTTTTGAGATTGTAGAAAAACCGCTATTTTTCAATGGTATTCCTACAAAAGAAGACCTTAAAAAGGCAAAACAACTTGGCAAAGAAGTGGCAAAAAATGCTTTTTCCAAATATATCTCATGATCGGATGAGTCGAATGGTAAATTAGAGACTTAAATTTCTAGAGTTGTTGATTTTTTAGTAATTTGGCTACGAACAGGCGAAAAAGTAAGTTTTTACTAATTTTCTTTTTATAATATTTTAGATTCGCCTTTTAGCTCTGGTTCTAGTTCTTCTAATCCTATTTCGTAATCGTTAATGATCTTGTCAATAATTGCATGTTTAGCGAAATCGGCCATATCTGTATAATATCCTTTTTCTATTAATTTTTCAATAATTTTTCCAATATTTGAAGGTACACGGGTGTTAATTTCTATCAAGTACTTTTTCACCTAGAGATTAATTAAATAATAAATATAAAAAATGTAGGGAAAAAATATTTTTCCGTTTTTTATGAATTATTTATTGTTTTTTTGCACCTGGCATCATTTGTTGCATAGCATGTGGAATGTTTTTCATACTTTCTTTTAACATATCCATTAATGCTTCATTTATTTCTACTTCCATAGTAATTTTTACATGACCTTTTTTTACTTCAGAAATCTTTGTCACCTCCTCCATTATCTCTTAATATTAGATTTGCTTCACAAAAACATATCGCAGATTATTAGATATAGAGAGTTTGTCTACAATGTGTTCATTTGTCTTACATTCCTAAGTTTTTTTAAAAATGTAATAGTGCACATATAAAAAATCA
>JARRMA010000296.1:0-4562 GCA_037386505.1 Candidatus Bathyarchaeota archaeon | reverse complement strand
CCAGCAACAGTTGGAGTTATCGGAGTTGTTCTCGTTCCATGGCTTGCAGCTTTAGGTGCAATAGCCGCACTAGCTACAAGATGCAAAATCGTAGTAGAAAGAAGAGAAGAATAATAATCTAAGACTTGTTCATACTAAAGGTGTTTCAAGTATTAAGTTGACTTTTTTCATCAACTTTTACTGATTGTTGTCCAGATTTATCAGAATTTGATAAATCTCTTGAAGAGATAAGCATGTAATCAGCCCAAGCGGCAAAGAAGCCTCGATCATAGTCTGCGTGAACTTTATTTTTATATTCTTTTAAGAATTCTTTTCTAAATTTTTTTAAATTTTTCTCGTTCTCGAAATCTACATTTTTTATAAAAGCATAGGAATCACTCGATTTTTGAGCAGTAATTATACCATCTAAAGCATGTAGATATCCACTGTTCCATTCTGTTTCATTTGTTTTTGTTCTTATTCGTTCTAGTACACGTTCTGCTTCAGCGAAACGTCTTCCTTTAATAAGTTGGAAGAATCTAACAACAAAAATTTTTGAAATTGGCATTAGTTGTCTCTTCCTCCATATTCGTTAGCATCTCTTATTCCTTCTTCTGAAATCATGAATATCCCTTCTCCCTCGGGTAAATGAGGACTCGAAACAAGACGAGCAATTCTAACAGGTCCCCGAGCAGATTTTCTTAGAAAAACGCGTGTGTGGCTAGTATGGGCTACAATATGACCGCCAACAGGATGAACTGCATCAACAAAAAAATCGTCTGGTTTAGACAAAACTTGGTTTGTAACAACAGCTACTGCATTGAACGCTCTAGCTAATCTGATTAATCTATGAAGATGTTTGTTTAGTTTCTGTTGTCTCTCCTGCAACATTTCTCGACCCAAATATTCACTGCGAAAATGAGATGTTAACGAATCAACAATAATCAGTCTAATACCATTTTCTTTAATCACTTTATCTGCGTTTTCTAGCAAAAACATCTGATGTTCTGAAGTAAATGCTTCAGCAAAAATTATATTTTTAATAACTTCGTGAGGATCTAAACCTAGACTTTTTGCCATCTGAAAAATACGTTCCGTTCTAAAAGTATTCTCTGTATCAATATAGAGAGCTGAACCCCCTAAACCACCCTGTTCAGGAGGTAACTGAGCATTAATACATAATTGGTGACAGATCTGACTTTTTCCACTTCCATATTCTCCATAAAATTCAGTTATTGATTGGGACTCTATACCCCCACCTAGAAGTTTATCTAACATTTTACTTCCCGTTGTCAAACGTAAAACTGATTCTCGCATCTTAACTAGTTCATCACCTCTGATAAATGGAAGTGGCATACATGAACGCGCTTTTTGAATAAATTCACGGGCTTTCTTTTTGCTTATTCCAGCTTGCTCCAATTCTTTTACTGTGGCCATAGCAACATTTTCTATCGTATGAAAACCAAGATCACGTAATTTCTGAGATATAGCAGAACCTATCTCAAGGTCTTCCAAGCGCTCGTATCTCTTTTTCTTTAGATTTGCCTCCTCATTCATTTTGGAGACTCAACGGAGAAAAGATTATTGGTATCTGGAAAAGTTGTAGAAAACATTGCAATTAAACTCTTGCAACTAGCGGTTACTAAACTCCCCCAAGACGTAAAGAACGCTTTACAAATGGCATATAATAAAGAAAATAAAGTTGGAAAAAGTCAGCTTGAAGCTATTTTAGAAAATGTCGATTTAGCGGAAAAGAAAGGTTCACCAATGTGCCAGGATACAGGGATAATAATTTTTTATGTAAAAGCAGGTTCTGAAGTAAAAGGATTAGATAAAGTTGCGAATGCACTATACAGTGCCACAGCAAAAGCAACTGCAAAGATACCTCTTCGTCCAAACGCTGTTAACCCTTTCACTCAAAAAAATACAGGGGATAATATCGGAAGAAACATTCCATATATCAATTGGCAAATAATACCAGGAGACACACTTGAAATCACAGTATTGCCGAAGGGAGGTGGATCTGAAAATGTTTCTGCTCTTGGTATGCTTAATGCGAGCCAAGGAATAAATGGACTTAAAAAATTCGTTATTGATACAGTAATTGATGCAGGTGCAAAACCTTGTCCTCCAATAGTTCTTGGTATCGCTGTAGGTGGAGGAGCAGATATAGCAATGAAGTTAGCTAAAGCGACATTGATCGAACCTTTAGGTAAACGAAACATTGATCCTAATTTGGCAAAGTTAGAGAAAGAATTAATTGACGCTATAAATTCCACGGGAATTGGACCAATGGGGTTAGGTGGTAAAACAACAGCGTTAGATGTTAAACTTGATTTTGCTTACAGACATCCCGCATCCTATCCTGTAGGGATAGTTGTCCAATGTTGGGCAGCTAGACGTGCTTCTGTACGTATCTATTCTGATGCAAATGTAGAATATCTGTCTCATAAGGTGATTTAATATAAATGACAGTTTTCAAACTTAAGACCCCTATTTCAGAGAAATCAGTAAGGAAACTTAAGGTCAATGACATTGTCTATATTTCAGGAACTATCATTTGTGCAAGGGATGCAGCTCATAAAAGAGCACTTGAATATCAAAAAGAAGAAAAGAAACTGCCTGTAGGCTTAGAAGGATCAGTAATTTTCCATTGTGGTCCAATAGCAACTAGATCCAAAAATCAATGGAAGATCGTGGCCGCAGGTCCGACTACAAGTTCTCGAATGAATGTATTTGAAGATAAATTCATCAAGAATTTTAATGTTAGAATAATTATTGGAAAAGGTGGGATGGATAACAAAACAGCTACAGCTATGAAAAAATATGGAGCAGTTTACGGAGCATTTACTGGAGGTGCGGCTGTTCTCGGTGCTAAAGCAATAAAAAAAGTTAAAGGTATAGAGTGGAACGATCTAGGAATCCCAGAAGCGGTATGGATCCTAGAAGTTGAAAATTTTGGACCGTTGACAATAGCAATAGATTCACATGGAGAAAATCTTTATGAAGAAATTCAAAAAAAGGTTCAAAAAAATAAAAAAATGATATACAAAAAATTTGGATTATAGGAAATTTATTAATATTCTCTAGATCCTAAACGAGTTACGGTTTCTGTTATTTTGTTTGAAGGTGCATTAGTTTTGATTCCTCGATTATTGAAATGGGTGAGAACTGCTTCAAAGCCGTTATTTCTTAAACTATTAAGAACAATTTTTAGTGGTGGAACAGGAGAATTTAGTTTATCGCAAATTTTATCCACAGCATAGTAAGTGATTTGTTTTTCAGCCTCATTCTTGATTTTTGCTAATAATTTAAGAATTTGTTTTTCATTTTTTAAATTTCTATTTTCGACTTCTTTCAGAAGTAAGGAACAAAAATTTTTGTCGACGATTTTACCTAACCATAGAGGCCCAGCAACAGCCAATTTTGATCCACAAATCGGACAAAACTCCTTATGGAAAGAAGATAACCCAAAAATTATTTCTCTGTGAAAACATGAAAAACAATGAAGAACATATCCCATTTGTTTTACTGTTAGGTCTGATATTTTAGCTCCATAATTAATCGTTGCATAAACTCTAATATAATGATCAATACTATTGCTAAAAAGGACCTCAAGACCAATATTATGCTTTGCAGCCATCATCGTTAAAGATCCGATGAGTAATCGTACCGCAAGTTCGTGACAATATTCTGTGCGTAATGGACGTCCCCCATATTTTCGAATGCAAGCACGTGGATGAACCCCACATAGAGGAGCCATATCAGTAGCAGTTAATGCAATCAGACCTTTGTTACGCATAGCTCGCAACGTTTTTTTGGCGCAGCATGTCTACTCAAGAAAAGATTAGCATCTTCATTGGAAACTAAGATTTTATCCGATACCTGATTAATTTCAGAATTAAAGATAGAGAGATTAACCGATTTTAGATCAATATCATTAAGCAAAACTTGATGGATCCCATCAACTTCAATAGCAAACCTTACACCCCGAAGCCCACACCCAGTCATTGGTTCACATACTGTAAGTTTTCGTCCTAAAATTTTTTGATACACTTGAAGAATCAAAACTGCTATGGTTCTATTTTGTTCCATAATTGGATTATAAAATACTGGCGCTTTTGAAGGCGCATAATCTGATGGTTTTTCGATATAATTTGAAAGCTTAGGAACAACTACTTTGACCTGCCCTTCCTCAATTATTTCGGTTGGGAAATCAAAGTCCAAATTAAAAACCTCTATTTTTTAATCGAAGCTTTATTACAAGAATTAGATACTTAAAGATCATCTATTTGAACTACAAAGTGAAAACCTAACAATTCATTTTAACAAAATAGTTATAACCATAAACCGATTGAAAAGATACTCATAACGTTAATTGAGCCAAAGGCTTCATAAATGTGCATTTCCATATTACTTTTCTTGGGAGAAAAGATGCCAATTCAAGGTAAACTGTATCTGTGGGGAAAAAGAGCGAAAGCTGTACCAGAAGAAACAGGTGTCTTTGCACTCTACAATAAAAACCGAACAATGATCTATGTAGGTGGAAGTCCCAACCTCAGGGAGACTTTCAATAATTATAT
>JARRMA010000295.1:0-2751 GCA_037386505.1 Candidatus Bathyarchaeota archaeon | reverse complement strand
GCTAATTCTCGACCTAAATATGCTGAATGATCAATCCTTGTGATTAAACCCATTTCTAAAATTTTGGAATATATTTCTTCGGCTGTTTCACCTTTAATAATAACCGTCGGTTGACTTTGCTGAATATCCGAAAAATGTATGGCAACTATGCTTCCATTATCTTTGTCTACAGCAATTTTGAAGATTCCCTTTTCGTCTATAACATCAGTTTCAGGTCTGCTAGTGGCATATATAATCTGTACTTCTTTTTCATATTGACTGTTGTATGGTGCACCGCGCAACCGTTTATCCTTTAATATTAAAAGATCTAAACCAAGATCTTTTGGAACAGAACCTCTTTTCTTAGCGAGAAACATCATTTTAGCAGCAGTAGATAACTCTTTTACCGTTCCTTTTGCTTTAACACTTTTCTCTGTAGCTAAAAGTATGCTTGCTCCAACTTCAGAAGATAACCGAGCAAGCAATGCGTTTATCCCCACAGAATCTGCGTCTATCAACTCTGTAAAGTTAGCTGTTCCTACAAACATTGGAATATCAGGATTCCTTTTCGCAAACTTACCAAAAGCAATAAATGACCTTAAAATTGCCGAAGGCTCAACAATTAGATCAGCTAAAATATTGGTTATTCCCAACTTACGAGCTTTCTTAATAATATTCTCAAGAAAAATCACCCGTTGATTAGCATCTTTTAGAAAATAACCTTCACGCTGATTAGAGGGTATGGCAACTACAGCTATATCTGAAACAAAATTTGCAAATTCTTCGACATTTCCCGCATCTATACTCAAAATCAAGTCTGCTCCTGCTGAAACAGCTTGTTTAGCTTCAAATGAATTAAGAGTATCAATGCTCACTGGAACATTTACTGCAGATTTAACATCTTCAACAATTCGTCTTGCATCTAATGGCCTAGATTCGCCTGCAATCATACCCACATCAATAATTGATGCTCCATCGTTCACATAGCGTTTGGCCAAGTTCTGTACTTCTTCGGAAGATAACAAAGGAGCATCAACTATTTCAGCCATTATTCGCATCGGAAAATCTTTACCAAAAATCAAATCATTAATCGCCATGTTCCCCGGATTATTTAGTAATTGTTGAGAATTTTTTTCTATCAACTCTAACTCTTGGATTGCTTTTTGTCTAAGCTCTTCCTTAAACAGTTCACAAGCTGGGATTATTGTTGAAAGCTTAATTTTATTAAGAGAATCTAAGACTGTAAGCAAATCAGCAGCATATTTAGGACCTTTAAAGGCAGGAATTCCAATTGATTTAGAAATAATTGAAGTATCGCCTTTTATTAATCCTGGAACTAAAATAAGGTCAACACCTTGGATGTTATAAGTCTTAAGTTCATTACTGATATTAGGAATCTTAAGAAGAGCTGCAACTTGAATCTTTAAAGCTAAAACTTCACTTTCTACTCTACTTTCTTTTGTATATTTTTCAACAATATCCTTTGCCAGAATACCAGTTATTAGCAACACTTTCAAATTTTGCCACCAAAATAATCTAAAATTTCTCAAATAATGATTCTATTTGTTTTGGATGTTCAAAAACTGTAAGTTTTTCCATTGAATTTAATTTCTTAAAATTTTCTATATCAATTTTTCTCATATACAATTTCTTTTTTTCTTTAATTTTTACAGCCTCAAACTTACAGGAAGAGGTGCAAACACCACATCCTTGGCATAACCGAGAATCGATTCTAGGAATACTATTTGTAACTTTTATTGCTGAATAAGAACATAAATCAATAAGAGGACAGGGAACACAAAGTTTGCATTCTTTTCTTTCAATTCGGTTGGGTAAAGTTGTAGTAACAGATCCTTCTTTTTGGTCTGTTGGCACTACATATACTGGAATATTAGCCTTCTGTGCTTGAGCTACAGCATTAGTTGCATAAGTATCAGCAATTCCATATACAATTTTGGCAACTGTATTTCCACTTGCAGGCGAAACAATAAGCAATTTATATAGACCAAAAATAAATCGTCCCGAATTAGAAAAACCTGGATCCTTTCTTTTTTCAATAAGAATTTCCTGTAGATAACCTCCAGGTGAAATTAATTTAAGTTTATTCCATAAACCATACATTCTGACAACTTGTTCCCCAGCAATTTTATTATTGCCCCTTGATTATTCGCTTTGGCGATAAACACTCGTCCCTCTCCAATATCTTTAAGAAAAGAGTTTACTTCAGATTTTAGATTAGCGGCCTGTATTTTATCTTCAACTAAACCATAAACTGCAGGACCCCAAGAACTTTGACCTACTCCATAGGCTCCATTATCATCCATAAAATCGATAATCTTCTTTGATAACAAACTTGCATATGTTCCACCTTGAACATCCGCAAAAAAGTTACCTACAACTTTCTGAATTTGAGTTAGTGCACTTCCAAAGTTTACTATATCGTAATCTACAAGCGAAGGCAAGAGTTTCATCATCGTTAACCAACAGATGTTACCCACAACATCAGAAGGCATAGTTGATACTCTTTTGAAAGCATTCTTTTCTTCATTCATTGCTAGTCCTTTTTTAATATTAGGAATTACAACAACAAATGTCCAATCTTCAGGAAAAGGAGTTTGCATAATCAATGGCGGAACACTTTCTACATCAATAGTACCATCCTTGAATCTTTTTCCTCCATCTAAAACAAACCCACCCTGCTCAAAAACTACTGTACCAACTCCAGTTCTTTTCATTCGACCCATTGCAAGAGAAAGCTCTTTAATTGTAACA
>JARRMA010000294.1:0-3132 GCA_037386505.1 Candidatus Bathyarchaeota archaeon | reverse complement strand
CAAACAGAAATACTTTAGGTACACCGGAATTGGATTCTTTGTTACTTGGGGGTATTCCAAATGAATATGCTGTTGTTTTAACTACATCTCCTAGTGATGAGAGAGATTTTATAATAAAGAATTTCTTGGAAGCTGGCATTAAAAAAGATGAAATTGTTTTTTATATTTCTGCAGAAGTGGATGGTTTAGATGAATTATTGGAAAATCCCAACTTTGTTTTGTTCTTATGTAACCCGAAACCAAGATCTAAGATTCCTAATGTCCAAAATGTATATCATGTTAAAAGTAAAACAGATCTCACTAATCTTTCGATTTCATTAACCAAAGCTTATAGAAATATTGGAGGTTCAAAAAATAAGCGAATTTGTATTGATACTATATCTGATGTATTATTGGATCGTGAAGCCAAAGCTACATGTAAATGGATTTCAGAATTAATTACAGATTTAAGTTCAACGGGATTTACAATGTTAGCAGTGATGGATCCAAATATGCATCCTCCGGATCAAGCAAATGCGGTAATAAACTTGTTTGATGGAGAAATCAATATAACTCAAAGTTCTGATCCCTTAGACTGCAAAAAATCAATATTTGTAAAGAAACTAAGAAACCAAGATTACATCAAAAATCCAATTTGCTTGATTAAACCTCTATAACAATCTTTACTTCTAAATCTGGATGCCAATCCTTTACAACGTTTATCTAATTAACTGATATTGTTCCATGGTCCATCCCATTGAGGAAATGTGAAGGTTACTTTTGCTTCTTCCATAATCTTTTTTGGCCATACAGGTACTTGTTTTCCATTTTGCCATTGGAAAATTATGATTACTTGGTAATCATCATCTGGATCATTTATGTAATCTCCAAACTTTAAGTCATGAGATGAAGTAAAAGCAAAATTTCGAGCTGAAGAAGTTTCAATACTAGTGTTTTCTAGTGCCTCAATAACAGAGTCAATTTCTATTGTTTCAGCTCTCTGAATAGCATCGTATAACACAAAACGTATTGCATCATAAACGTTTACAGCAGAATTGCTTAGATCTTCATTCCATCTTTCTCTATAAGCATCAACAGTAAGTAATGTTTTATTGGTTAACGGATATCCGATAACTGCAGGATACGCAGATACACTGATATGTTCACATTTTCCATCTGTCCATTCCCAACATTCTGGTGATGCAGCAACACTAAGAACTCCGCTGTAAATAACCATTGGAGATTGACGATCATAATATTCCTTAATAAATGCAATTCCACTATCACCACCGATAAATGGAACTACAATCTCTGCTCCTGATGCTTCTGCAGCTGCAAAATAACTAGAAAAATCAACAGTATCAACCGTGAAAGATTGTCCATAAACAACTTCAAATCCATAAACATTAGTTAATATATTTTCAAATTCTTCAATAAGTGGTCATTTAAGATACATATCTTCACCCAAAAGAGCAACCTTGTTAAAACCTGTATTTTCTCGTAAAAATTGAAGGCTATCAGGTATACCTTTGAAACCTATTGTTTGATTATTAACCAAATTAAAATAGTATTTATATTTATTATAATCCTCTAGAACATGTTCACCCCAATCATCTGAAACACCCCCAAATCCAAAGAAAATTTTCTTATGTTCTGACACAATATTTTGACAAATAGTTCCCGCTTCTCCTGGAGCCTGTCCAATAATAAAATCAACTTTGTCAGAAGTAATCAATCTAGTCAAAGCAGAGCTGACCTTAAACATATCTGGACCTGGACCGCTCTCAATATCATGATCTGCTCCAATTACTTCAACTTTCCTTCCAAGTATCCCACCTAAAGAATTGAGTTGCTCCACAGCCAGTTTAGCACCCTGAATAGCACCTTTTCCTCTTGGTGTATCTAAATCAGCAAGAATTCCAATCTTTAAAGTATCTGATGCCTTGTCTTCATAAAACAGAAGGTAAGCTACAACGCCGCTTACTAAAGCAACAACAATTATAGAAATCAAAATAATTGATTGAATTTTTGTTATAGCCTTGGAATCGATCAACCACTTTTTCCCCAAAACAAGTTACTATTTAATCTAAAATGATGTTTAACATTTACTATAGAAAATAAAGTAAAAAATTATTTCAATATAACCTTAATACTATATTCTGTTGATAATCTTTGAATAAATTCAGCTTGGAATCCATTCTAAACGCGGCCTCGGAATCAGAGAAAAAAAGAAATTGGATTCAGGCTTCAGATTATTATAGAAAAGCACAAAATCAGGAAGAGTACAAACTTTTTGAAGAAAGAAAAAATGATAACCAAATAAAGATTAAACACGTTAAATCTTTAATTTTTTATACTAAATCTTGGTTAGAACAAAGCCTCAAAAAAAGGAAAAAACTACTTGATGAATGGTGGATTCTAGAAACTGAAGTTTTATCGTTTTATGAAAAAAATAATGATAATCTAGATAGAGATAGAATTTACCTCAATCTATTAGAAGGTTCTATTTACTATCGATTTTGGATTCATACAGAGTCTCCTGGAAGTCAAAAAGTACTAATCAGAGAAGGTTTTAAAATAGCTGAAAAAGCAATCCAATTATTCAGTAAATTAAATAAAGAATATGAACTTGCCTTAGCATATTGTTTTGCTATTTGGTATATTGGATTTGGAAGTTTCTTTTTAGCTTCAAAAAATGAAATAAAATCATTGCAGCTAAAATCTTTTAATTATTTAAATAATGCCTTTAAAATTACTAAAAAGATTCCTGATAAAAGTTTACTCGCTTGGGTCTATTTTGCAGCAGGTGTTTCTGCTTCAAGTTCTAAGCATGATTATGTTTTAGCTATAGAACACATTAATAAATCGATAAAATATGCCATCATAAGTCGTGACAATTTTTTAATATGCTATGGAAAAGGCTTGAAATGTTTATGGAAATTAAACATTTACCCATTATTAGAAGATCCCGATAAGCAGAGAACTACTCTTGAAGGTATTTCAAAATTAGCCTTAGAAACCCTTGATCAGTCTAGAATTATCAATCATAGATATTCTATATTCTTAGGTTATAATCAATATTCGACAGTACAGACTAAGTTAGCATCAATTGAACCAGATCTAAAAACTAAAACTTCAATACTTAAAAAGACA